>CAYQVV010000009.1:9148-24542 GCA_964421155.1 uncultured Elusimicrobiaceae bacterium | reverse complement strand
TCAATCTTCTCTTATTGCTTCTATTATATCTACTTTTGATGCCTTGATTGCTGGGAATATAGAAGAAATAATGCAAACTATAAATGTTCCAAATACAACATATAAGCTTTCAATAAACTTAAAATTAACTGGCACTTTTGAAGAAAAATATATTTCCTCAGGAATTTTTATAAAATCAAAATTCTTTAGAAAAACTATCGCCAAAATAGAAAAAATTACTCCGAGTATAATCCCTATTATAGACATAAAAACGCTTTGATATACAAAAATTTTTATTATATCTTTTTTTCTAAATCCTATTGTTTTTAAAATCCCAATATCATTTGTTTTTTCAATAGATAAAATCAGCAATGATGAAATCATTCCAAAACTAGCAACAACGATTATCAAAAACAAAACTATACTCATTACTATTTTTTCCATTTTTAAAGCAGAAAATAAACCTTTGTTCATATCATACCAAGTCTGTGCATAAAGATGAACATTTATATTATTTCTTATTTCATCCAAAACTTCATAAAATTTAAAAGGATCTTTTGTCCTAACTCCAAATCCTTGTATTTTATTTGGCATATCAAAAATATATTGAGCATAATCCAAATTTATATATGCAAATTTTGAATCAAATTCATATATTCCTGTTTCAAACATACCGTCTATTGTAAATTTATATATTTTTGGCAAAAAAGGAAAAGACATCTTTTCAATATCTGGGGATATAAAAATAACTTCATCTCCAATATATGCACCTAAATCTTCCAAAAATCTTTTTCCTACAACTATTCCATTTTTATGTTCTTTATTAACAAAATTTCCTAATTTTATATATTTTTTTATGTCTGTTACTTTCAATTCATTTTCGTCAGTCCCTTTTAATATAACAGGCAAAGTATTTTTCCCTCTTTTTATCATCCCATTTCCAATAATAAAAGGACTAATAGAATCTATATTTTTCAATTTTAAAATATCTTTTTCAAAAAATCTGTAGTTTATTTTTGAATCTTCTGAAAATATAAGATTTATATGAGGATTTGTAGCAAAAATTCTATCAGTTATATTTTTTTGAAATCCGTTCATTATAGATAACGAAATTATCAAAGCTGCAACACCCAAAGCAATTCCCAATATTGATAAAATATTTATAAAAGATGAACTAAAAACTTTTTTTCGTTTAGAGTAAAGATATCTAAAACTTATAAACAATAAAATATTATTTTTAAACATAAACAATAACCTCTAAACATAAACATATTATTTTAATATTAATAATTCAAAATAAAATATATGCCTAATTAATTATTTTAAGCTAATATGAAAAAACCGTAGCAAAATTGCTACGGTTAATATTAAATCATAAAAAATATCTTTTTAATTTAAATCTTAGAAACTTTATATCCTTTTTCCAATGGTTCTATTTTTATCTTATTTTCTCTCAATAGCCAACCTAATGCTAAATAAATTTTAGCATTTGTAGTTGCCAAAACTATTTTCAGCTTAAAAGTAGAAACAGACCCAAATTCATCAACATATTTCCAAATAGCCCCTGACAAATCTCCTATTCCCAATTCAAAATCATTCATAGACATTAAAATTCCCTCTCTTATCAGTCTTTCATTGAAAGACTTATTTTCCCTGCATCGTCTACACCGATAACCTTAACTTTGACAATATCTCCTTCATTAACAACATCTTCTACTTTTGCTACTCTTTTATTTGCAAGCTGAGATATATGAATTAACCCTTCTTTCCCAGGAATAATTTCAGCAAAAGCTCCGAAATTCATTATTTTTACAATTTTAACATCATAGACTTCTCCAACTTTACAATCTTCTGCATATAAAAGAACCATTTTTTTTGCTTCTTCACATGCTTTTGAATCAACTGCAGAAATAAAAACTTCTCCATCATCTTTAATATTAATCTCTGCTTTTGTTTTTTCTATAATTCCTTTTATGTTTTGTCCACCTGCTCCAATCACTATTCTAATTTTATCTTTGGCAATAGTAAATTGTTCCATTTTTGGAGCAAATTCTGAAATATTTTTATTTGGATTAGAAATAGTTTCTTTCATTATATCTAAAATTTTATATCTAGAAACTTTGGCTAATTCCAAAATTTGAGGAATTAATTCTAATTTTATACCTTCTACTTTTAAATCCATTTGAATAGCAGTAATTCCATTTTTAGTTCCACCAACTTTAAAATCCATATCTCCAAAGTGATCTTCTAATCCTGCTATATCAACCAATAAAGTACTATTATCATTTTCTTCTACAAGCCCAATAGATATTCCTGCAACTATTTCTTTTATAGGAACACCTGCATGCATCAAAGCCAAACATCCTGCACAAATACTTGCCTGTGAAGATGATCCATTAGATTCTAGAATATCAGAAACTACTCTTATTGTATATGGAAATTCTGCTGCAGAAGGCAAAACTTTTTCTAAAGCTTTTTCTGCCAAATTTCCATGTCCAATTTCTCTTCTTCCAGGACCTCTAGATCCTTTTGTTTCTCCTACAGAAAAAGAAGGAAAATTATAATGAAGCATAAATCTTTTTTTAATCTCTCCAGAAAGTTCATCTAAAATTTGTTCATCTTTTGGATTCCCTAAAGTAACTGTTCCAAGAGATTGTGTTTCTCCTCGTGTAAATAAGCTAGAACCATGCACTCTAGAAGGAAGTATTCCTACTTGACATGTAATAGGTCTTATTTCATCTAAATTTCTTCCATCAGGTCTTTTTTTATCTTTTGTTATCAAATCTCTAAAACTTTTTTGTATCAATTTTTCATACACCATAGATATAATAGCATCTCTACTTTCTTCGTCTATACCTAAAAACATATCTAAAGATTTTAAAGATTCTTTAAAATCCGCAAGAGCTTTTTCTCTTTTCAATTTTTCAAATATCATCAATACATCTTTTATCTCACTGCTTTTATTAAAATATATTTCTTCAACAAATTTTAGAATATCTATATTATTTTCTTCTTCAATTTGAATTTTTTGAATACCTAATTCATTTGCAAAATCTTTTTGAAACTGAACTACTTTTTTTATTTCTTCTTGGGCAATTCTTAAAGCTTCAACCATTTTTTCTTCTGATAATTCTTGAGAATTGCTTTCTATCATAGTTATTTTATTTTCTGTTCCGACTACCACCAAGTCTAACAAACTTTGAGGCATTATTTTTTCATTAGGATTTACAACAAAATTTCCATCTATATATCCAATTCTTACTGCACCTATCGGTCCACCAAAAGGAAGTCCTGTCAATGTTATAGCCATTGAAGAACCGATTATTCCCAATATATCTGCACTATTTTCTAAATCATAAGACAAAACTAAAACATTTAATGATAAATCTTTCCCTATATTATTTGGAAATAATGGTCTTATAGGTCTATCTATTAATCTAGATGCTAAAATCTCAGAATCTTTAGGCTTATTTTCTCTTTTAAAAAATCCCCCAGGAATTTTCCCTGCTGCATATGTTCTCTCTCTATAATCAACCATCAAAGATACAAAATCCCCACCTTTCATTTCTGCAGGCAAATCCTTATGAACAAATGTAGCAAGGATAACTGTATCTCCATATTGTGCTAAAACGCTTCCATTAGCTTGCTTTGCAACAAGTCCTGTAGAAAAAGATAATTCTCTGTCTGCTAATAGAATACTTTTTTTTGTCTCTGCCATTATTTATTACTTCCTTAAATTAAGTTTAGATATAATTTCTTTGTAAGATTCTTCACTTTTATTTTTTAAATAATTTAAAAGATTTCTTCTTTGTCCAACAAGTTTTAATAAACCTCTTCTTGAAGAATGATCTTTTTTATGAGTTTTAAAATGTTCTGTTAAATCATTTATTCTTTTAGTTAATAACGCAATTTGAACTTTTGAAGAACCTGTATCCCCTACTTTTATTGCAAATTGTTCAATTATTTCTGTTTTTTCATTTTTTGTCATCGTCATTGTAAAAATTCTCCTCTTTTTATTTTAAAATACGATTTCATATATTATAAAATTAATAATTATTTGTAAAGTTTTTTATATATTTCCCTGTTAAAAATAAAAAATTTATTATTTTTATAATTTACATTTTTTATCAAAAAGACTCTATTTCTTGAATATCCAATTTTTTATTAGAATTAACTCCTAATTCTTTCAATTTTTCAGCTTTCCCTATCAGAGAATCGCCTTTTCGTGCAGATGTTTTTAATTTTTTCATTGCATTTTCATAAAATTCTTTACTTTTATCTATATTTTTTCCAATATCTTCTAAATCTTTTACAAAATTAACAAATTTATCATATATCTCCCCACCAACTTTAGCAATTTCAATATAATTTTTTTTGATACCTTCTTGTCTCCAAATATATTCTATTGTCCTTAAGGTTGCAATTAAAGTAGAATTTGTAACAATTATAATATTTTTTTTGATAGCTTTTTCATAAATATCTTTATCATATTGAGAAGCCAAAGATAATGCTGATTCTATTGGAATAAAAAGCATAACAAAATCTATGCTTTTCATTTTATTGCCAACTTTATTTGCATAATCTTTGCTTGCTAAATTTTCTATATGACTGTTTATACTCTTCAAATGTTCCTTAAGATGAAACTCTTTTTCTTCATCTTTTTCCGAAGAAAAAAATTGTTCATAATGAACCAAAGAAACTTTTGAATCTATTATCAAATTTCTTTCATCCGGCATTTTTACTATACAATCTGGAATATTTCTTTTTCCTTCTTCTACAAAGTTTTCTTGCATTTCATAATGAACACCTTCTTGTAATCCAATATAATCTAAAATTTTTTTTAATTGCAATTCTCCCCAATTCCCTTGAATCTTAACATCATTTTTTAAAGCTTTTGCTAAATTATTAGCATCATCACTAACTTTTCTATTTAAATCTATTAAATTTTTAATTTCAGTTTTTAGGTTTCCTCTATCAACATTTTCAGATACATAATAATTTTCTACCTTTTCTTTAAATTCTTTTATCTGATCGCTTAATGGATTTAGTAAAATTCCAATATTTTGACTATTATTTTTTAAAAGAACTTCTGATTTTTCTGTTAAAATTTTATTTGCCATATTTTCAAATTTTTCATAATTTTTATCTAGATCTTTTTTAAGATTATCTAATTGCTCATTTAAATTTCTTATATTCTCTTCTTTTGATGAAATTTGTTTATATATTTCCAAATTTTCAGATTGCAATCTTTGATTAAATGAATTCTTATCCAAAATTTGATCTTTTAAATCATTTATTTTTTCTAATAAAATTTTATTATTTTCTTTAATTATCAATATATCTTTTTCTAAATCTAAATTTTTTAATTTTTCAATTTCAATTTTTTTACTAAACTTTAAATAAAAAACAATAAATAAAATCAAAAAAATAATTAATAATAAATAAATATACATAAATAAAATCCTTGTAAAATTTTAAACGACTTTAAAATAAAAAAAGAGATACCTTTTTATAAAGATATCTCTTTTTTATTAATATTTTAATAAATAAAAATTTATCCCTCTATTGCATCAACTGGACAAGCTCCTTTACAAGCTCCACAGTCTACACAAACATCTGCATCTATAACTCTTTTTCCATCTTGTTCAGCAATTGCCCCTACTGGACAAACTGATTCACAAGCTCCACAATTAATACATGTATCTGTAATTTTATGTGCCATTTTTTTTCTCCTAAATTAAAAAATTAATAACATTTAGCTTAAAAAAAAAGTCAAAAAAAGTCAATCTATTTATTGCTACAATTCCTGTATCCAACCATTATCAAAACCTTTTTTTTCTAAGTAATCAATTCCTTTTTCATATTCTATTTCAGTCAATTTTGTTGTCAATTCAGGAAATAAATTTGTTTTGTAAGCTGGATGATATTGAGCCATAAAACTCAAATGTATCTTTTTTACATCTGAAATTTCTGACAAAATATCAAGTATATTTTTTGTATTTTCAAAATTATTAGGGAGCATTAAATGTCTGACTATCACCCCTTTTTTAGCAATTCCTTTTTCGTTTAACTCTAAATATCCAACTTTTTCCAACATAGTTTTTACAGCAATTCTGTTAATTTCAACATAATCAATTATATTCGAATATTTTTTCGCTATGGCATTTATTCCATATTTCATATCAACTAAATAAATATCAATTAAATCCAAAGAAGCAAAAAATTCTATTATAGATTTATTTTCATATCCACTACAATTATAAACTATTGGAATTATTAAACCATTTGATTTTGCTAAAGTTATAGCTTTTGCGATTTGATTTGCATAATGAGAAGGTGTAACCAAATTTATATTATGTGCTTTTTTATTCTGCAAATTTAACATTATATCTGATAATTGTTCAATATAAAAAACCTTTCCATTCCCTAAGTGGCTTATTGGATAATTTTGACAATATATACATCCTAAATTACAATGGCTAAAAAATATTGTTCCAGAGCCATTAGTTCCACTAATAGGAGGTTCTTCTCCAAAATGTAAATTTTTACTTGCAACAAAAACATTATAATCTGCTTTACAATATCCTAAATCGCCTATTATTCTATTTACTTTACAATTTCTAGGACATAAATTACATTCTGTTAAATTTAAAATTTTATCTATTACTTCTAACATATTTATTATTTTATATTTGAGAAAAAAGTCTAAAAATTTTAAAAAAACCAAAAAAAATCATTAACATTCCACAAAGTCTTTTAAATATATCTGAAATTTTTATTAAATCATTATTTTCTATAGAAAAATTATTAAATTTTTCTATTATGTATCCAAAAAAAATAACAATTAGAATTACAGGAGAAAAACAGCTTGATAGTCCATAAAAAAAAGATAAAATAGTCCCTAATATATAATTGTCACAGTTAAAAAACAAATCAACAAAAAACATTCTTGATTTTATATCTGAAGATATTCCAAATAATATTCCAAAAATTAACATAAAAAAATGATCATATTTATACAAAAAAGTCCAAAATTTATATTTTTTTAAAACTGATAGTAAAATAAATATTCCTATTATAAACAAAAATAATCCCAAAATAAGCTCTGAGTAAAAATTAAAAAAATTTGTATTTTGAAAAAAATCAAATATTTCTGGATATCTACAATAAATTCCACCTAGAAATGTAAAAACAGTTAATCTTCCAATAAGAACAAAAACTATTGAATTAATAGCGGATTTTTTATCATTTTGTGTAGATATAATATAAGGAAGCAAAAGCCCTGTATTATTCCAAAAAGATATCCCCAACACAAACCCTGATAATAAAGTATTTAAAAACTGATAAAAAATTTCATTCATGATTTTATATTTAGATATTTTTTTAAGATAAAAACTAAATTATTTTTCTTGAGGAACATATAATATTTTACTACAATTTTCACAACAAACTGGATCTGACAGATTTAATATTTCATTTATTTTTTGTATAGGAATTCTCATATTACAAGATGTACAAGAAGATCTTTCCATATCTACAGGAACAATTCCTATTCCATTTTGATTTTCTCTAATTCTATCATACATTTCTAAAAAATATTTATTATCTATAATATTTAGTAAATCTTGTCTTTTATTTTTTAAATTTAATATTTCTGAATCCATTTCTGTTTTTAATTTATCTAAATCTAGCTTTTTATCAAAAAATTCCTTCTCTAAATTTTGAAATTTTATTTTATATTCTTTTATATTAAAATCTATTTGATCAATATCATCAAAATCTGATAGAATTTTATCTTCCAGTTCACTTTTTTTTTGTTTTTCTGATTTTATAATATCTATGATTGATTTATATCTGTCATTAGTTTTTACTAAATTTAATTCCAAATTAAATTTTTCTATATTAGATTCTATTTTGGATAATTCTAACTCTAATTCTTTTTTCTCCACTTGCTTACTAGATAAAAACTTTTTAATATTTTCTAAATTTTCTTTCTCTAAATTAATTTGATTTTCTTTTTCTTTTAGAATGTTTGGAATATTTTGTATTTTTTTTTGAATTAAAAATATTGATTTATCAATTTCTTGAAGCTGAATAATAGAGTCCAAATTTTTTAACATTTTTTCTGTCCTAAGGAACAAATTTTACAAAAAAATGGGACCAGTAGGACTTGAACCTACGACCCACTGATTATGAGTCAGTTGCTCTAACCGACTGAGCTATGGTCCCAAATGAAATTGATTTTTCTAATATACAAAAATTTAAACTAATTGTCAATCTAAATATTCAGATAAAAATTTACTTCTTGATGGATGTTTTAATTTTTTTAAAGCTTTGACTTCTATCTGTCTAACTCTTTCTCTAGTAACATCAAAAATTTTTCCAACTTCCTCTAATGTTCTAGGATATCCAGATCCTATTCCAAATCTCAATTTAATTATTTCTGCTTCTTTAGGAGTTAATGTTTTTAAAACTTCATTTATTGCTTGAGTTCTTAAGCTGTCTGCTGATTTTTTTGCAGGAGTAGCTTGATTTTTATCTTCTATAAAATCTTCTAAATAGCTATCCTCATCCTCTCCTGTTGGAGTCGTAAGAGAAATAGGATCCATCATAATCTTTAATACTGCTTTTATTTTATCTGGAGGTAATTTCATTTTTTCTGAATATTCTTCAATAGTAGGCTCTCTTCCTTCTTCTTGTCTAAATTTTCTAGAAATTTTTCCAAGCTTTGATATCATTTCTTTCATATGAACAGGAATTCTAATAGTTCTTGATTGATCTGCTATGGCTCTATTTATAGATTGTCTAATCCACCAAGTTGCATATGTAGAAAATTTAAAACCTCTTTTATATTCAAATTTATCAACAGCTTTTATAAGTCCAATACTTCCCTCTTGAATAATATCTAAAAGTGAAAGACTAGAATTTACATGTTTTTTAGCAATACTTACAACCAATCTTAAATTAGCCTGTATAAGATGCATTTTATCTTCTTTTATTTTTTCTTCTAAATCTACAATATAATCATTTATTTTTAATAGTTCATTAAATTCTATTCCTTTCCCAATTTCTATATCTTTTAACTTTTTTTCAAAAATATCTAATTCTCTGACTTTAATATAAGCTTCTTCTCGTGAAATTCCGGCTTTCTCTAAAAATTTTTTTTCTGAAATTTTCGTTTTTGAATTTAGCAATTTTTTCAAACTTTCTATATCTATATTTTTAAGATGTTTTAATATATCTTTTATTTCATTTTTAAAAATTTTTGCTTGACTAGCAATATCTTTTATTCTATTAACCAAATTGCCCATTTTCTCTAAGTTCAAATTTAAACCAATAATATTATCTATAATTAATTCTTGTTGTTCTTTTAATTCTAATTCCAATTTTTGTTTTTTTTCTTTAATTTTTTCTTTGCTAATTTTTTCATTTATTTTGTTTATTCTAATTTCAGTTTCTCTAATAAGTTCTGCAAGTTCCTCCATTTTGTCTCTCATATCTTGCAAAACTTCATCTGTTTTTTTCCCTCTAGGCATTAATTCTTTTGGAGTCATTTCATCATCTTTCAATAAAGATTCCCAATGCTTAATTTCTTTCAAGGTTATTGGAGATCTTAAAACTATTGTTTGAAGTTTCTTTTCATTATCTTTTATTCTTTTGGCTATTTCTATTTCTTCATCTCTAGATAATAAGGGAACTCTTCCCATTTCTGACAAATATAGTTTTATAGAATCATTCGATTTATATTCAGGCTCAACCTCTTCCTCTGTATCTTTTTCTTCTTTATCAAAAAAAGATTCTGTTTCAGAATCATAATTATCAACATCTTTTATATTAACAATATTATCTTTTATATCTAAAGTATCGTCTATTTCTACACTATCTATATATTCATCATTTTCCAAATCTGCATCTTCTTCTGATATAGAAATTTCATCAGTTGTAGAACCAATATTAATTCCTAATTTAGAAATTTTAATAAAAAGGTCATCTATTTCTTCTGTGGAAAGTTGTTTTTCAGCTATAGCTTCTTCAACTTCATCATAAGATAAAGATCCTTTCTTTTTTCCTAAATCTATTAGAGTCAATATCTCTTTATCTATATCTATAATATGAAGTTTTTCTTTTTTAGCCATTCTTGTTCTCCCTACACTTAAGTAGCCTCAATATATTGTATTTCTCTAAAATATCCTCTTTTTTGGTGCTTTTAGAAAGTTCATCTAATTTATCTTTTAAAAATTTTTCTTCTAATTTTTTAGCGAAATCATATATGCTAGCAGGTATATTTTTAGAAAAAATAATTTTAGAAAATAATTTATTATAATATTCTTTTTTTAAATCAAAATTTGAATCTAAATTCAAAAACTCTATAAACAATTTTCTAACTAAATCTTTTGAATCCAAACCCTTTAATTCTAATTTTTTATTAAACAATAATTGTATAATATTTCTTATATTTTCTGTTTTTATCCAATCTAAAGATATTAAATTACTAGCTTTTTCAATATTTTCTGGATTTTTTAATAAAAAATCTAATAAATCCTGTTCTATTTGAATATCAGAAATATTTATGGAGGCATAATCTTTTAAAGAATTTAACACATTTTTTTCATTTGTCAAATTTTTTTTACTATTTTTACGCTGAAAATCTTTAAATGCAACCACAATATTTTCTATTTTTTCTTTAGTAATATCTGCTATTTTTTTTATTGCATAATTCAACTTCATTTTATTTTCTATAATAATTAACATATTAAAAATTTCTGTTAAAAATTTTTCTCTATCATCAAATTTAGATAAATTATATTTTTTTAAATTTATTAATGTATCTATTTTATATGAAACATCATCTTTTGCTTCATCTAATAATGATAAAAATTTAGTTTTTCCATATTTTTTTATAAACTCATCTGGATCTAATTTTTCAGGTATTAAAACGATCTTTGCATATAAACTAGAATTTAAAAAAATATCTACTGATCTCAAACTGGCTTTTATTCCAGCATCATCTCCATCAAAAATTAAAACAATATTTTCTGTATATCTTTTCAATAAACTTAAATGATTTTCTGTTAAAGCTGTCCCAAGAGTTGCTACAACATTTTTTATACCATAAGAGTATAAACTAATTACATCTATATATCCCTCCAGTATCAAAATTCTATTATCTATCTTTACAGTAGGCAGTGCTAAATCTAAAGCATAAAGTGTATTATTTTTTTTAAAAATATCTGTTTCTGATGAATTTAGATATTTTGGCAAAGAATCATCTAAAACTCTTCCTCCAAAAGCTATCGTTTGCCCTTTTACATTTTTTATAGGAAAAATTATTCTATTTCTAAAAAAATCATAGAACTTATTATTTTTATCTTTTTTAACAAGAGATAAATCTTGTAAAATAGAAACATCTAATCTATTTTTTATAAAATTACTGTAAACATTATCAAAAGAATTTTTTGCATACCCCAATTTAAAAATTTCTATTATATCTTCATTTATTCCTCTGTTAAATAGATACTTTCTTGCTGTTTCTGATTCTTTTGATTTTAATAAAAAATTATGATAATAATTCATAACTCTTTCATTTATTTTAAATAAATTTTCTTTATCTTTTAATTTTTTTATATCATTTATCAAAATATCATTTTCAGGGATCTGTATCCCAGATTTTTCTGCTAAAGCAATAATAGCTTCTGGAAAAGTCATTTTATCAATCTTCATTAAAAAACTTATAGCATTTCCACCTTCATGACATCCAAAACAATGATACATCTGTTTTTCTTCACTTACAACAAAAGAAGGTGTTTTTTCTTGATGAAAAGGACAGATTCCTTTTAAATTTGTTCCAACCTTTTTCAAATTAACATAATCTTTTATTACATCAACAATATCTATACTTTGTAAAATTCTATCTATTAAATCTTGTGAAAAATTATTTTTTTTATACATGCAACAAAAAGTACCCTTTTATTTTATATCCTAAATATCTATAAAGAATCTTCTTCTATAAAATTTAACTTAAAATTATTTTTATGAAAAACTATTCTATAGTCGTTATTTAATAAAAAATTCTTATCTTCTATTGAAACATAATCTATAAGAAAAAATACAATATTTTTCTCAAAATCATTTAATTTATTTTTATTTTTTAAATTATTTTTAAAATTTTTGACTGTTGCAGTATTAAAATATTGTGAATATCTTTTAAAAAATCCTGACAAGTATAAAATTCCATTTTCTTTATCTAATTCATAATTTTTTTTAAGAAATATAAACCTTCTAACAGCTTCATCTAAATCTCTATTAAGAAGATTTATATTAAACATGTTTTTATTAAAATCAGGAGTATCTTGTGTAAGGAAATAAAAACTAAATAAAGTTCTAGCATTACCATAAATATCTGTAAATTTATCTAAATTTATAACATATTTTATAATTTCATCTATAGTTTTAAACTCTCCAAAATAATCAAAATATATTTTCAAATTTTCTATAGATTTTAAACCTCTTATGTCATTTTTTTTAATGAAAAAATTATGTGATTTAACTGGATATTTAGATGCAATATAGTTTAATAAATATGCATTTGAATATGATACAAAAAATACAATTTCTTCTCTTTTATCTTTAAACTCAAGTTTGTTATTTTTGCAAAAATCTAAAAAATCTACTAATTTTTTTTGATTCAACTTTATCTTTTCATAATTTACTTGTCCTTTATCATTAATACAGTTAGTAATTATAAAATTATAATCTTTTAAAGCAGAACTATTAATAAAACTATTATCTATTTTTGAATAATTTTTTTTTGTTTTAGAGAAACAAAAATTAATAGAAAAAATTAAAATAAAAACTAAAATTATATTTTTTTTAAAATTCATAAAAAACTTCCTTTTACTTATTAGATTTTTTACTATTAGTAATATTATTATCAAAACTTAAAATATCTTCAAATTTATCTGCAAAAAACTCTGCCAATTCTCTATTTAAAGAGTTAAATTTAACTAATGTAGTTTTATCTTTTTCATCTCGTAAAATTTGAATATACATATCACTAGTATTAGAACAATTTTTATAAATTTTTACTAAATTTCTAACATATATATAAGAAATTTTATCTTGGCTATAAATATCGGCTTGATTTTTATATAAATATGTTTTTAATTTATTATATACTGTCACTTGATCTAATTTTGATTTAACTAAAATAAAATTCTCCACAGAATCATTTTCTAAATGCGCTTTAGGAGTACCAATAAAATTTTCTATAGAATATCTACTGCAACCAAAAATAAAAAAAATAAAAAAAACAAAAAATATAAATAAATTTTTTTTTAATTTCATCTTTTTGTGCCAGTTATTAAATCTTTCATTTGAGAAACTGCTATTTTAATTCCAACATATAAAGCATATGAAACAATGCTGTGCCCTATATTTAATTCATTCATTCCATAAATTGTAGCTATATCTGAAACATTTTTATAATTTAATCCATGTCCTGCATTTAATATTAAATTTTCAGAAATAGCAATACTGCTAGCAATTTTAATTTTTTCTAATTCTAAAGCAAGCTCTTTTTTATTTTTTGCTTCAGCATATTTCCCTGTATGTAATTCTATTGCATCTGCTCCTAAATTTTTTGCCATAACTATTTGTTTTTCTTCTGCATCAATAAACAAACTAACACATATTTGTTTATTTTTCAATCTAGAAATTACTTTTTCTAATTTTAAAGCATTTTTTATAATATCAAGTCCACCTTCGGTTGTTAATTCTTGTCTTTTTTCAGGAACCAAACAAACATCATTAGGCATAATATCACACGCTATATTTACAATTTCATCATCTAATGCCATTTCTAAATTTAACTTTGTTTTCAATTTTTTTTTCATTTCTATAACATCTTTCAACTGAATATGTCTTCTATCTTCTCTTAAATGAACCGTTATCCCTTCTGCCCCGTATTTTTCAGCCAACAATGCTATTTCTAAAGGATCTGGATACTCTCCAAGCCTTGCTTGCCTTATTGTTGCTATATGATCAACATTTACTCCCAATTTTACCATTTGTCATAAATCCTTTTCTTTTAATCAAGCTATATAATATGAACTTTTAAAATATTTGTATTTCCACTAATTGCAACTGGAATTCCAGCTGAAATTACAACTAAATCTCCTTTCTTAACAATCCCTGTTTCTATTGCTTTTTCTACTGCTTGATCAAAAATTTCATCTGTTGTTTGCTTTAAATCACAAAGAACTGGAACTACTCCCCAACAAATTGCGAGTTGATTATAAACTTTTTTTGAGGTTGTTGTTGCAATAATAGGACATGCGGGTCTAAACTTTGAAATCATTCTAGCTGTATATCCAGATAAAGTTACTGCGATAATTGCTTTTGCTCCCAAATCATGAGCAGTTGTACAAGAAGCACGACAAATAGCATTCCTAACTGTAGGAGATACACTAAATTGTGTTATTAAAAACTCATTTTTATAATCTATTGATTCTTCAGTTCGTCTAGCAATTCTATCCATAGTTTTAAGTGTTTCTAATGGATATTTTCCAGCGGCTGTTTCTCCTGATAACATAATAGATCCTGTTCCATCATAAATAGCATTTGCGACATCTGTAGTTTCAGCTCTAGTAGGTCTAGGATTTCTTATCATAGAATCTAACATTTGAGTAGCAGTTATTACTAGCTTTCCTGTTTTAAAACATTTTTCTATAATCATTTTTTGAATAATAGGCAGTTCTTCTAAAGCTATCTCAACTCCCATATCTCCTCTAGCAATCATTATTCCATCACTTAATTCTACTATTTTATCAATATTTTGAACTCCCTCTAAATTTTCAATTTTTGAAATAATCCTTATATCTTTTGCATTATTTTCTTCTAAAATTTTTCTAATAGCTAAAACATCTTCTGCTGTTCTAACAAAAGATGCTGCAATAAAATCAAAATCATTTTTAATTCCAAATAAAATATCCTCATAATCTTTCTTACTAATATAAGGAAGATTTATTGATGCTCCTGGCAGATTAACACCTTTTTTATTAGATAATCTCCCACCATTTTTAACTTTACATTTTATATCAGTCTCTGTTATTTGCAAAATTTCTAACTCTATTAATCCATCATCTATTAATATTTTATTTTCTTTATTAAGATCTTTAGTAAGTCCATCATATGTAACAGAAACAATATTTTCATTTCCAATAATATCTTTCGTTGTTAAAGTAAAATCCTGTCCTTCTTTTAAGATTACTTCGCCTTTTTCAAAATTTTTAATTCGTATTTCTGGGCCTTTTGTATCCAAAAGCAAACCTACTGGCAAACTTAATTCATTTCTAATTTGTTTAACTAAATCAATTCTTTTTTGATGTTCCTCATAATCTCCGTGTGAAAAATTAAG
>CAYQVV010000009.1:0-9048 GCA_964421155.1 uncultured Elusimicrobiaceae bacterium | reverse complement strand
TATTTTTTATTTTTTTTCAAATCTTTTTCTTTTTGTTTCATTACTTTCCATAATTCTTTAATTTCTTCTGGAGTCATATCCCCTTTAATTCCATATTTTTCTTTATTAAAAACATGCGGATGTCTAAATTTAAGTTTATTTACAAGAAAGTCTATAACATCATAAAAATCAAACCTGCCTTCTTCTTTTGCTATTTGGGAATGAAAAATTATTTGCAATAAAACATCTCCCAATTCTTCTTTTAAATCCTCATCAAATTTACCATTTTCAATATTTTCTATAACCTCTTCTGTTTCTTCTCTCAAATATTTTACTAAAGTTTCATGAGTCTGAGCTTTATCCCAATTACACCCTTTATCACTTCTTAAAACTTCCATTACATTTAATAATTCTTTAAGATTATTTTTTTTATTTTCCATAAATTTCATCATCCATTACATTGTATCTGGAGCAGAAACTCCCAAGATATCTAATCCATTTTTTATTATAAAAGCGATTTCTTTACATAAAATTATTCTAGATTTTGTCAAATCTAAATTCTCTTTATCAACAATTTTATGCTTATTATAATAATTATGAAATTTTCCTGCCAAATCTAATAAATATGTAGAAATATAATGTGTGCTAAAATCTCTTTCACAAATATCTAAAATTTTTTTAAAATCAGAAATAGCTTTTATTATAGATATATCTTCTTTTGTATTCAAAAAATTATATATTATTTCTAAATTTTCTAAGTCTTTATTTTTTATAATATTATTTTGAAAAGCATTATTAATTATGCTCTGGATTCTAGCATGTGCATATTGAACATAATAAACTGGATTATCACTAGACTTTTTTTTAGCTAATTCTAAATCAAACTCTAAAGGACTATTTCCATCCCTCATTAAAAGAAAAAATCTAGTTGCATCTACTCCAACTTCTTCTAAAACTTCAGTCAAACAAATAAATTCCCCAGTTCTAGTTGACATCGCAACTTTTTGTCCATCTCTAATTAAAGAAACTAATTGATATAAAATAACATTTAATTTATCTTTTTCATTCCCTAAATATTCAACACTAGCTTTAAGTCTGGGAACATAACCATGATGATCTGCCCCCCAAATATCAATCATCAAATCATAGCCTCTATCAAATTTATTTTTATGATAAGCTATATCATTAGCAAAATAAGTCGGTCGCCCATCATTTCTTATAATAACTCTATCTTTATCATCTTCCCCTATATCTGTTGTATTTAGCCATAAAGCTCCATCTATTTCTTTTACAAGTTCTTTATTTTTAAGTATATCTAAAACTCTATCTAAATCATTTTCTCCATTTTCATCTTTTTCTAAAATTTTAGATTCTAAAAACCAATTATCGAATTTTATATTAAACTTTTCAAGATCTTCTTCTATAATTCCCAACATCTCATCCAAAACTATTTTTTTAAAGTCTATATCTATCCAACTTTTTTGATTTTCATTTTCATAAAGTTTTTTTGCAATATCTATCATATATTCGCCTTGATAATGATTTTCTGGAAAAGGAATATTTTCTCCCTCTATTTGCCGATATCTGACTTCCAAGGATTTTGCCAAAACTTGTATTTGATTTCCTGCATTATTTACATAATATTCTTTTTCGACATTCCACCCTTTTTTTAAAAAAAGCCTAGCCAAAGAATCTCCTATAGCAGCTCCTCTAGCATGACCTATATGAAGAGGCCCTGTTGGGTTTGCAGACACAAACTCTATTAAAATTTTTTTATTAGTATTTTCTGTATTCATAAAATAAAAATTTTTATCTTTTACAAAACATAATAATTCATTTACAAAACTTTTCACACCAATGACAAAATTTAAAAATCCAGCTCCTGCTATAAAAATATTTTTTATATCTAATAAATATGCATTCTTTGCTCTTTCTTTAATTGTCTCATTATTATTAAAAATGTCCAAAATTTTTTCTGCAATTTGTTTTGGAGATCTTTTTAAAAATTTAGCTCCAATTAAACAAATATTTGTTGCAAAATCTGCTTCTATATTTTTAGGAGGCTCTTCTATATCAAAATCAAAATTATGATATTCAATATTTTCTGACTTACAAAATTCTTGTAAAACTTCATTTAATAAATTTTTCAAATTATCCTTAATCAATTTTTACTTCCCCACCATTTTTAATTTCATTTTTCCATAAATTTTCAATATTATAAATTTCCCTTAATTCGCTAGTCATTAAATGAAAAATAACAAAACCATAATCTATAATAATCCAGTTTGTTTCATCCACTATACCTTCTCTTCTTAAAGGCAAAATATCAAATTTTTTAAATTCTTCTTTTACTGTATTAGCTAAAAGATTCAAATGAATTCTACTAGTTCCTGTAGCAACAACAAAAAAATCTGTAATAGTAGATTTCCCTTTCACATCTATAATTTCAACATCATCTGATTTTGTTTTAGAAAGTTCTTCTGAAACTATTTTTATAATTTCTAAATTTTTGTTATCTAGTAATTTAACACCTCTTTTTAAAGCCAAAATATTCTCCTTTTTTTCGTAAAAATGACATTTTGTAAAAAAAATAACATTAATTATCTCTAATATAAATAAAATTGTCAACCAAAAAGAAAAGTTTATAAAAATATACATTTTTCAAAAAAAAATTAAACTAAAAATTTAAAATTTCCACTCCATTTCAAGTTTCCATCTATTCAAAAAATCTGTATTATATAAAAATAAATCGTCTACATCCTCTAATTCATCATTTATAAAAATAAATGACTCATCTTTATCTTTATAACTTTTTAAATTCCATCTAATTTTTATATTTAAATTTTTTAAAATTTTGCTACTCAATAAAAACGAATATGTTATTATATCATCTGTGCTTTTGTCAATATATGTATCTGTTAAATTAATCTGCGAAGAAAAAAAAGTAGTTTTATTTTTATTCAAATAAAATTTTGTTAAAAATTTAAGATATTCTGAATAATATTTATCTCTAGCAGTATCAATAGCCTTTGTTTTTTTTAAATACTGAACATTAACATTAAAAATATCTGAATTATAAGTTAATCCATAATCATAATAAGCATCTTTTCTATCATAGTAACTTTTTGAATTTTCTTCAGTATTTCTATCATAAAACTTATATCCAAATTCAAAAATCAAGTCTTTTTTGTAATATTTAGTTTTTAAAAAATAATTTTTATTTATTATATTTGGATTTGTTATTATTTCATATATTTTTGTTTCTGAAATTTTTTCTCTTATCTTTGAATAAGAATAAATATCATTTAAAAATTCAAATCTTAATTTGTCATTACTTTTCAAAATGTATTCATAATCTAAATTCCATCTTAATCCAGTTTCATCCATTCCCCAAAAATATTTCTGATTAGGTCTCAACCTTAAAGTATTGCCAAAACTATTAAAATAATCTTTAGGATAATTTCTATAAGAAATATAAAAATCAAAATCTTTTTTATTATCAAATCCAAATTTATTTATAAAAGCTTGTCTATTTGAAACAAAAGAAATTTCATTTTGATAAAAAAAATTATTTGAATTTAATTCTAAAAAGAAACCTTTGCCTTCAGATTTTTTATAACTATTTAACTTTGAAAAAAAATCATTTTCAGATTTATAATATACTCCACCTGCTTTAAAAAAATTCAAAAAATTATAACCTAAATAAACTGCATTTATTTTTTCATTGTCCAGTTCATTTATAGGCTGAGTTTTTCCTTGATTTTGAAAATTTATAACTGAAACATCATCTAAAGGATTTTTTGAATCTGAAAATATATAAAAAACTTCAAAATTTTTAATTTTTTGATAAAATCCAATTCCGTGCAAATAATTATTATCAATTAATTCTTTTTTCTTTTCATTATTATACTCAAAAGTTCGTCTATAAGGCATTGACAAATCTCCAGAAAAACCATCATTTATAGAATTTGTCTTTGCAAATGTTAATCCCATACCAAATCTTGCTTTAAAATCTCCAATAATAACTCGCGTTTTTTTCATATCAAAATCGAAATAAATTTTTTCTAATTCATTTTTCTTTTCAAAATCATAATTATAAAAATTTTGTTCTGCTTCATTAAAATGTCTAAAAATTTCATTTTTATTTAAAACTAATGCTCCAAAATTACAAATTTCTGAATTTTTTAAATTTTTAGATTTTTTGAGTATATCATTTTCTGAAATTTTTATTGTATTTTCTATTTTTATTCCTGTAAGCAAATCATCCGTTTTTTCTTCATAATCAGTTATTTCTGTAAAAAAATTAATTTTATTATCAAATACAATTTTATTTTTTGAATATCTTTTATCAAAATATTTTAAAATTGGAATAAATTCTCTATATTCATTTTCTGAAATTAACCCTAGTTTATAAAAATCTTCCAATTCTCCTGTATCTGTAAATTCCAAATTATAATATTTATAAATATCTATTTTTGAATCTAAAAAATTTTTTTCTATTTCTTGACTTTCAGTATCATCTGATTCTTCAAAATAATCAAAAGCTGTAGAATATTCATTATATTCGTCAATATCTATCCACCCTAATTCGTAATAATAGTCCAACTCATCTTTTGTTTGAAATTCTAAGTTATAATAAGAATATAAATATCCTAAATTTAATAAAAAGAAAATAAAAAGAAAACTAGAATTTTTTTTAAATACTTTTATTCTAATCTGCTTTATAAATTTTAAGATTTTAATTCTCCAATAATATATTCATATTTTTTTTTGCTAAGCATTAAATCTACTTTTGCTTCAATAAATTCTAATTTAGCAGAATTGTATTTTAGCTCAAAATTAATTAAATCATCTTTTGTTATTTGCTTTTTAAAAAATAAATCTCTATTTATATTTAAATTTTCAAAAGAAATATCAATATTTTTCTTTGTTTCTTCATATTTTTTTTGCTGAATTTCTATATAAAATAAAATTTTAT
This sequence comes from uncultured Elusimicrobiaceae bacterium, assembly GCA_964421155.1. Lineage (GTDB taxonomy): Bacteria > RUG730 > RUG730 > RUG730 > RUG730 > CAYQVV01. Next base: position 4,091 of record CAYQVV010000009.1, on the reverse strand, counting down.
CTATTTCTATCTCTAGTTTTTTTCGCAAATTTTTTAATTCTTGTTCATTTTTTTCAAATTTTTTATCTAATTCTTTAATTTGTAAATATTCATACAATCCATTAAAAATATTAAACTTACCTGAAAAAGTTACTGTCCAATATTCGTTTTCATCATTATTACTAAATTTTTCTTCATCTAAATAACCATAACTTGCTTGCATGCTAAAACTAGGCAAAAAACCTTTTTTTATACTACTCTTTTCTTTTTTTAATGATTCTGCTATTTTTATTAATTTATTAACATCTAGCCTTTTTAATAATGCATTTTTTAATATCGTTTTTGCAGAAGGCAAATCTAATTTATCTATATTTATATTATATAATCCATCAAAATTCAAAACTTCAAAATCTAAAGATAAAGGAAATTCCAAAAGCCCTGAAAAATCTGTTTTATCAGCATAATAAATCTGATCATTTTTATATAATTCTTGTTTTTTGTTTGCTAAAGTCAACTCCATATTTAAAACTGTTTGTTTTGTTTCAAAACTTAAAGATAATTTATTTTTTATATCTTTTAAATATGATTCCAGTATTAAAATATCTTTTTCTATAATTTGTTTTGTTTGTTCAGATTTTATAAGAGAATAATATGCATTGACAATTTCAAATGCTACATCCTGTTTTTTTTGCAAATATCCAGAATATTCTGCATCATATTTTTTCTTTAATGATGAGATTTTTGAAAGATATGCCAAATCAATAATTTTTTGCTCACCTGTAATTTTCAAATCATATTCTTTTTTTTCAACAGGAACTAGTTTTGATACTATTTTTGAATTTTCATATACCAAATTTGAGTCAAAAGAATCTTGATCTAAAGCTTGAGCAACTAAATTTATTCTCGGCAATATTTCTGTTTTATTTTGAGCTATTGAATTTTTTAATTCATCCAATTCTATTTCCAAAATTTTCAAATCTGAATTTTTATCTATCGCAATTTCCATTGCTTCATCTAAAGAAAATGTTCTTGCAAACAAATTTAAAATCAAAAAAAATAAAAAAAATATAATCATAAAAATTTTTTTTAATAACATATTTCCCTCTTATAATTTTTTATTCCTCTCTAAATCCTCTTCTAAAAGTTTTTAAAATTGGATCAAATAAATATTGAAAAAATGTTCTTTTTCCAGTTATAACAAAAACTTCTACTGGCATCCCTGGATAAAGTTTAATATTTTTGTCTTCTATAATTTTTTTATTTCTAATATCTGTATGATCTATTTTTATTTTTATAATGTAATAAGACATTTTTGTGGCAGGATCCGTAATTTTATCTGGAGCAACATAGATTACCTCTCCAAATAGTGCAGGAACATATCTAGATTTATATGCTGAAATATTCACTTTTGCTTTTAATCCAATATTCACATTATCTATATCTTGAGGGCTTATTTTTGATTCTATTATGAGATCATCATTTTGTGGAATAATTGTCATAATATCTGTATGTGGAGGAATAACTCCTCCTATTGTATAAAATTTCATATCACTAACTATCCCATCATGTTCAGTTCTTATAATAACTCTATCTAGAATGTCTTTTGCATTAGTAATTTTTGAATCTAAATCTATTATTTTTTTCTGCGTTTCTTTTAATTCATTTAAAATTTCATTTTTTCTTTCATTTTTTATATTAAAAATTTCTAACTTCAATTTACTTATTGATTGTTTTGCTTTTGCTATTTCTGAAAAATATTTCCCAATATTTCCATTTAATTCTTCTATACTTCTTTTTATATTTAAAAATCTTGTTTCTGTTTCATATCCTTCACTGACTAATATTTCTACAGTTTCTAATTCTTTTTTAAATAAAAATAGCTGTTCTTCTGTTGATTTTTTTTGAATTTCAAGCCCTTTTATCTCTTCTTTTAATTGTTCTATTTGATTTTCACAAATATTAATTTTATTATTTAAATCCATTTGTCTAGATTCAAAAAACTTTTTTTGAGTTTCTATAATTTCTATATTTTTATAATCTGTATTTTTATATCTATTTATAAAATTTTTTCCTTCGATTTCTGATACTAATCTATTTTCATTTGTTTTTTCAGCCATTAATTCGCCACTTAATATATTTAAATTAGAATCTGCTGATATTTTATTTAAAGCAATCAATGATTGCCCTTTTTTAACAAAGTCGCCTTCTTTAACAAAAATTTTTTCGATAATCCCACCTTCCAAATGTTGAATAATTTTTTGATTTGAATCTAAAATAACATTTCCTTGACTGACGCTAGCACTATCAATTTTAGCCAAAAATCCCCAAAGAAAAAAAACAAATACAAATATATAAATAAAAATTATTCCAACTTTTATAGGATTTTCTGACATATTGCTTAAAAAATCAAAAAACTTTACAAATATTTTTTCTATTTTCATATTTTAATCATCTTTTTTGAACTAATTGTTCTAAAACTTTATCTTTTTCATCAAATAATTTTATCATACCGTCTTGCATAACTAAAATTTTATCAACTATAGATAAAATGCTTGTTCTATGTGCTATTATTATTGTTGTAATATTGTTTTGTTTGGCATATTCTATAGTTTTTAAAAAATAAATTTCTCCTATATTATCTAAGTGTGAATTTGGCTCATCTAAAATTACAATTTTTGGATTCCCATAAAAAGCTCTGGATAATCCAACTAATTGCGCTTGTCCAGATGACAAAAAATTTCCACCTATTCCTATTTCTGTTTCATAGCCTTTAGGCAAACCCAAAATCATATCATTAGCACCTGCAATTTTTGCAGCATTTAAAACATTATTTTCATCAAAATCTTTTTGCATCCTTGCAATATTTTCTTTTACAGTTCCTTGAAATAATTCTATATCTTGTGGCAAATAACCAACGAATTTTCCAATTATAGATTTATCCCATCTATACATATCAGCCCCATCCAGCCTAACATTTCCATTATTTGGTTTATATAAACCCATCAATAATTTTGCCAAAGTTGTTTTTCCAGAACCAGAAGGCCCTATTATTGCTATAACTTCTCCTTTTTTTATTTCAAAATTCATACCTTTTATTACTGGCTTTGATTTTTCATTAAAGGAAAAAACTAATTTATCTACTGAAAAATTTCCTTCAGGCTCGGGAATTAATGTATTTTCTTCTAAAACTTCGCTGTTTTGCAAAAACAAATCTATTCTCTGATAAGACTTTCTAAAACTAAGCAAACTTTTCCATGTTGCAATTCCAGTTTCAAATGGAGCTAAGGCTTTTCCTGATAAAATAGATGTAGCCATAATTCCACCACTAGTCATTTGTCTATTTATCACTAAATATGCACTTACTCCAGTCATAAGCATCTGAATGAGCATTCTTATAAATTTAGTTAGAGAAGATATAAAATTTGATTTTTCTTGGACTTTTTTTTCTAAAAGCAATGATTCTTTTTGCAAATTATTCCAGTTTTCTAAAATATCTTTTTTCATTCCCATTGCTTCTATAATTTCTGTATTTCTAGACATTGTTTCTATATAATTCAAATTTTTAACATTTAGTTCATTAGCTTTTTGAGAATCTTTTTTTAACAAGATTTCATTGCACAAAGCTATGAATAATAAAATTATCGCTGAAAATAAAACGATTAATCCATTTATATAATGAACAAAAAATGTAGTTATTATAAATAGAATTGCCCAAGGTGCATCAAATAAAGTGTGGATGGTATGACTAGATACAAAATTTTTAACGACATTTAAATCTCTAATCATCTGTGTCGGACTAATATTTTGGCTGTAATTTTTATATGTGATAGATTTTCCTAAAATTTCCATTGACAAATCATCGTCTAAATTTTTTGAAATTTTAGAAAAAATTAAATTTCTTATCATAGTCAAAAAACTTGAAAATAATAAACATAATACTGTTATCAAAGACAACATAATTAATGTTTCTATACTACTACTAGATAAAACTCTATCATAAATCTGTAAAGAATATAAAGACATAGATAAAGTTAATAAATTTATAGTAAAACTAAAAATAAATGCATATAAAAACATTTTTTTATATTTTAAAATAGCATCTTTTAGAATAT
>CAYQVV010000008.1:22993-26865 GCA_964421155.1 uncultured Elusimicrobiaceae bacterium | reverse complement strand
ACAGTATTACATAAAAATTTTTTCTATTATATTTAAAACTTTTTTGTGAGTTTCTTCTATACTGCAGTTCAATGTATTAATAATTTTCACTCTATCCGAATCCATTTTCGCTACTTCTAAAAAACCTTGCCTTACTTTTTTTTGAAAATTTAATCCTTCAATTTCAAACCTATCAAGATTTTTTTTATTTAATCTTTGCTGAGCTATTTCTGGATCTAAATCAAAAAAAAGAGTTAAATCTGGCTTGACATTATTTGTAGATAAATTATTTAAAAATTCTATTGTTTTCAAATCCATATTTCTTGCAAAACCTTGATATGCAATTGTTGAGTCAATAAATCTATCGCATATAACAATTTTGTTATCTTTTAATGCTGGAGATATAACTTTTTCATAATGCTCCGCTCTTGCTGAAATCATAAGTAAAAGCTCGGTTTTATCTGAAATTTTAACAGTTTTATCTAAAAGTATTTCCCGTATTTTTTCAGAAATTTCACATCCTCCCGGCTCTCTAGTTATAACATAATCTATATTTTTACTTTGCAAATATTTTAATAACAATTCTATTTGAGTACTTTTTCCAGCACCATCTATTCCCTCTATAGTTATAAACATATTTTTATCCTAATTTTAGTTTTGAGACAATTCTATTGATCTATTTTTTGCTTTATTTAAAGCCTCTTTTATAATTTCTTTTGTCCTCTTTTCATCAAAATATTCTATAGCAGCTTGTGTAGTCCCACCTTTTGAAGTTACTTTTTTTCTAAGTTCTTGAGGTTCATCTTTTTGAAGTGCAAGCATTTTTCCTGATCCTAAAATAGTCTGAATCGCTAATTTTTTAGAAATTTCTTCTGTCAAACCCATTGCAACACCTGCATCTATCATCGCTTCTGCTAAATAAAAAACATATGCAGGACCACTTCCAGATAATGCGGTTATTGCATCCAACTCATTTTCTTTGACTTCTGCACATATTCCAATCGCAGATAGCACTTTTCCAGCTAACATTTTATTTTCATTTGAACAATTATCCGAAAAAGCATAAGCTATAGCGCCTTCTCCCAGTAATGCTGGAGTATTAGGCATAACTCTAACTGTTTGAGGAAAACTTTCATCTATAGAAATTCCTCTTTGAATTTGTTGTATTTTTTTCCCAGCCATAATAGATATTATTAAATTTTTTTCCACATTTATTTTATTTTTTTTAAAGTTTGACTTTAAAACTTCAAAAATATCATCTGCATTATTTGGCTTTACTGATAAAACAAAAACCATATTTTCTAAATCTTTATTTAGTAAAAAATTATCAAAATTTTGAATATTAAAAGTATTCAAATTATATTTTTCTTCTAAATATGATAATCTTTCATCACTAATATCTGCACAAAAAACATCTTTATTTTCAAAAACATTTTTTTTTAAAATTCCATTAACTATACTTTCTGCCATTTGCCCTGAACCAATAAAACAAATCTTTTTATTATTGAAATTGTTATTCATTTTATATCCTTTTAGACTTGACATAGCAAGTCTATAATTTTTTTTACTAACCTACTCCGTCAACTTCGTTGCCACCCCTTCACTGAAGGGGAATAACAAAAAAATTATTTAATCCTATAAGAAATACAATTTTTACCAAAAATATCTTTTAAATCATTTTCTAGTTTTTCATTAAGGTTTATGTTTTTTTTTGTATCTATTTTAACAAATCCATGATTAGTACTTTTTACATTCAAAATAACTCGAATAAAAGCATCTTCAGAATTTATTTCATCTGTTAAAATTGATTTTAATTTTTCCATATTTTCTTCATCTAAAAAAACTTGCTCAATATTAATAATTAATTCTTTGACATAAACTTTTTTTGCTTCAGAAAATTCCAAAATTTCTTCTGCTATCAGATTAACTTTTTCCTCTTTTGCATCAACTTTTGCTTTCAAAAATACAATCTGGTCTTTATCAAAATTTTGTGAATATTGACTATATGTCTTAGGAAAAACTAAAACTTCAGTTTCCCCAGTCAAATCTTCAAAATTCATAAAACACATTAAATCGCCTTTTTTAGTTTTAAGTTTTTTTATATTATTTACAAAACCAACTATTTTAATTTCTGTTCTAGATTTTTTATCTAAAATGTCTTTTATGCATGTACTTGAAAATGCTTTTATTTCTTTTTTTAAATTAACGAGAGGATGTCCAGTCATATAAAAACCCAAAACTTCTTTTTCATAACTTAACAAAATAGATTCATGCCATTCAGAAACATCTGGCAATTCTTCTGTATTTTCACCTAAATCTTCTATCTGATCAAAAAACGATATTTGCCCACTATTCAAATCTTTATTAGATCTATTTACACTTGCGACTATACTCTCAAATCCCTCAAAAACACTAGCTCTTTTATAATTCAAACAATCAAAAGCTCCTGCTTTTGCAAGATTTTCTACCACTTTTTTATTCAAACTATTTGGTTCTACTCTTCTGAGCATATCTGTCAAACTTTTAAAATCATTATTTTCTCTAGCTTTTACAATAGCTTCTGCAGATCCTTCTCCAACTCCTTTTACTACAGAAAAACCTAACCGTATTTTATTATTTTCCAAATCTTCTATTGAAAACTTTTCAAAACTTTTTTGGATATTAACTGGAAGAACTTCTATATTCATATCCGAACATTCAGAAATATAATTCATAACAGAATCAGAATCGCCTGAAGCACTGTTCAATAAAGCTGTCATATATTCTACAGGGAAATTAGCTTTTAAATATGCTGTTCTATAAGAAACAAATCCATATGCAGTGCTATGGCTTTTATTAAAACCATATCCTCCAAATTTTATTATATTATCAAAAACTTTTTCTGCTATTTCTTTTTTTACATCTTTTGCAAGTGCACCATTTACAAAATTACTTTTTTCTTTCTCCAAAATTTCTGGAATCTTCTTTCCCATAGCTTTTCTTAAATTATCTGACTGTGCAGGAGTAAATCCAGCTAAATCTATCGCAATTCTCATAACTTGCTCTTGATATAAAATGACTCCATATGTATCTTTCAAAACTGGCTCTAAAATAGGATGATCGTATACAATCGGACTTTTCCCATGTTTTCTATTTACAAAATCATCTAACATACCACTCCCCATAGGCCCAGGTCTATAAAGAGCAATCAAAGCAATAACATCTTCTATTGTTTCAGGCTTTATCTTTTTCAAAAGCTCTCGCATTCCAGAACTTTCCATCTGAAACACTCCAATGGCTTTTCCATCTTTTAACAATTCATATGTTTTCTTATCATCTAATGGAATTTTCCCAATATCCAAATCTATATTTCTATATTTTTTTATAAGCTGAATAGTCTCTTCTATGATAGATAAGTTCTTTAAACCTAAAAAGTCCATTTTCAAAAGGCCAAGACTTACCAAATACTCCCCTTCATATTGTGTAGTGACAACTTGTTTTGGAGATTTAGTGAATGGAACATAATTCATCATATCATCTTTTGAAATTAATAATCCAGCTGCGTGAACTCCGACATGCCTTTTTATACCTTCTATTTTCTGTGAAACAGATATAAGCTCTTTAAAATCATTTCTAGATTCAACTAATTTTTTCAATTCATCTACATCATTCATTGCTGAATAAATAGTAGATCCTCCTGGAATCAGTTTTGCAATTTTATCAACATCACTAAGCGGAATATCTAAAACTCTACCAACATCTCTAACTGCAAGTCTAGACTGCATACTTCCAAATGTAATAATTTGCGCAACATTATTTTCTCCATATTTTTGCCTAACATATTCAATTACTTTTTCTCTTCCTGTATCAGCAAAATCTATGTCAAGATCAGGCATTGTTATTCTGCTAGGATT
>CAYQVV010000008.1:9248-22893 GCA_964421155.1 uncultured Elusimicrobiaceae bacterium | reverse complement strand
TTCAAAAATCTTTCAAAAATCAAACCATAAGCCAATGGATCAACATCTGTTATATAAAGTAAATATGCTACTATACTTCCAGCTCCAGATCCTCTTCCTGGTCCAACAGAAACTCCGTTTTCCTTAGCATATTTTATAAAGTCATATACTATCAAAAAATATGCAGGAAATCCCATCTGAATTATAATTTTTAACTCATGCTCCAACCTAGCCTTAATTTCATCTGTAATTTCAGGATATCTAATAGGCAAATTTTCTTCACAAAGATGCCTTAAATAAGTACTTTCATCAAAGCCTGATGGAACTTTATAAGCAGGCAAAAACATTTTCGAAAAATCTAGTTCGACATTACATCTTTCTGCAATCTTTACAGTATTTTCTATTGCTTCAGGAACATCAGAAAAAAGGGTCATCATTTCTTCTGGAGATCTAAAATAAAACTCATCTGTAGAAAATTTCATTCGTTTTGCATCATTTAAAGTTTTGCCAGTTCCTACACATAATAAAATTTCTTGAACATAAGCATCTTCTTTTTTTAGATAATGACAGTCATTTGTAGCAACAAGATTTACTTCATAAATTTTAGAAAATTCTATTAATTTTTTATTGATTATTTTTTGTTCTGCTATACCATTATCCTGTATTTCAAAATAAAAATTTTTTTTACCAAAAATATCTAAGTAAGTAGCTATTATTTCTTTTGTTTTTTCTTCTTTATTTTTTAAAATAGATTGTGCAATTTCTCCGCTCATGCATCCTGATAAAGCAATTATTCCATTACTATACTTTTTTAAAATTTCTTTATCTACTCTAGGTTTATAATAAAAACCCTCTAAATAGGCTATAGAAACTATTCTCATCAAATTTTTATATCCATCATAATTTTCTGCAAGCAATGTTAAATGAAAATATCCAGCATTAGGATCTTTATCAAATCTAGAATTTTGTGAAACATAAACTTCACATCCAAGTATCGGCTTAATTCCTTCTTTTAAACAAGTTTTATAAAACTCTATAACTCCATACATATTTCCATGATCTGTTATAGCGATAGCATTCATCCCATATTTTTTAGCTGTAGAAAAAATACCTGCAGGTTTCCCATTTACATCTAAAATTCTAATTGCTCCATCTAGTAAGCTATATTCTGTATGCAAATGTAAATGTACAAAACTTTTTTTATTATTTATATCTTCCATAAAAACATCCAATTTTTTCTAAAATTAATTAGTTTATATTATAAAACATTTTAAAAATACTTAAAGTAAATTTTTATAAATTTAATAAAAAAAGCTAGAGTCATTTTTTGACTCTAGCTTTTTTTTATTATTTTTTTCTTGATAATGAGACGCGATTTATCGCGTCTCTAATATTTTATTTTTTATGCTGCTGATGCTATAGCTCCAACAAGCTTTGTATCTAAGTGAACAGCTTGTTTATCTTTAATATCAATGAATTTATTTATTCCTATATTTCTAAACAATTTATTTACTGCTATTTTAATTTCTAATCCTATCTTTGTTAATCTAAATTTTTTGGTATCAAAACTATCTAACTCTACCTTTTTTCGTCCTAACACCTTAACACTAGAAATCATTTCTTCTTTAGTTGCTTCCAATGCTAACATATCTTTCATATTTGCAACTTTAGACAACTCCATTTCTGCTCCTATAATTATTCCTTCCTCTGTTAAGTCTGCTATTTTTACTTTATCATTATCCCTAATACGAGTATTAACTATATTTTCAGCAATTTCTTTTGCTTCGCCTTGTAGTTCTATTCCTATACCTATCAAAATCTGCTTAACATCTTTACTAGCATTCTCCACTCTACTTTTAAAAAATAAACTCAAAATTTCTCCAGCATCTACATTTCTATAAAATTCATTATTTATGATATCTGAAACTTCTATAGATGTTAAACTTTGTTTATTATTCTTTTTCAAAAGAAAATTATACAAACTATCACTTATAACTCCTGTTGCTGTTAATATATAGCCATTTGATAAATTGGTCGTAAGTTTAATTTGTTTATTAGAATACAAATCTTGTAATAATTTATCATTAGTTTTTATCATTCCTAGTGTGTTTTGACCTATAACCCATTCTAACTTCATTACAGAATTGTTTAAAATCTTTAATTTATCAACAAATATTGTTAATTCTTCTTTATATATCAAATCTCTAGGTTCCCCCACTAAAATAACTCTTAAACTAGATTTTTCTTCTAATTTCAATCTTCCTAACTCTTCCAAAATATTTTTTATAGTTTTTCCATTTATATCTATAACTATCTCTCTATCGCTATAAATAGATCTAGCAACATTATTTATTATAACACTTTCTATGTTTGGATACATTTTATAAAATTCTCTCGTTGTCAAACCCAAAGATTGCTTAATTTTATCTATTCCATCTTGTAAATATCCTAAATCATCTCTATTTAATTCTAAATTACTATCTACTTTTGAAAATAATTCTAAAACCTCAATTATATTTACTAATCCTTTCTGCAAATCTCCAGAATGTTCCAATGCAAAAAGATGTGCTTGTTGAGAAGTAGCATCTGAATTAATATTTTTATAAAACAATTCTATTCTTTCATGTAAAAATATTTCTTGTATTAAATTTTTATATACTTCTTCATCCATAACTTTTTCTAATTTATTTAACAATAGCAAAAGCCCTTTACTCATTCTAACAATAACTCTTCCATTTTTAGAATCTATAGCTTCTAATCCAAAGTCTTTGGTTTGTACATCAAAAACATTTGAGTCAACTATTTCTAATTCCCAATTTCTAATATGAAAACTATCTCCTAAATTTTTTTTAACTTCTTTTTCAAGCAAAACATCATTCATATTTAAACTTAAAATATTTAATGTTTCTGCCATTTCTGATAAGGAATCTATAGTCATTTTTTTCATATTAAAGAAATCCAACATTGTTGCCCCAGTATTTGAGTCAAACCCTCTCAACTTAACACTACTTGATAATGCAGAATTTAACTCTTCAAAAGAATGCAAAACTGGCATAAAATCATTACTATCTATCTTACTTAAATCTTCAAAATAATCTTCATCCTGCTGTTCTAAAAGTTGATACTCTTGTAAAATTTGTCCATCTGTCAAGGTCTCTTTTCTATTAACTTTTATTGTTTCAATAAGAGGATCTATTTTTATCTCTTTTCCTTCTTCATCAAAAATTGGTTTTATTTCTACCTGCTCATTATTTAATATTTCAGAATCTTTTTCTGATTCTTGAGTTATTTCTTTTTGTTCTTGAACTATAACTGGCTCTTGAACTATTGTTTGTTCTTGCTTTATTTTTTCTGTTTGTTCTATTTTCTCTGATAAAATTGTTTGTTTTACTATACTATTCCTAAATCCATTTTCTATAAAAATATTTTCTAATCTCATAGTTTTTTTGAACTCTAAACTAATATAAAATAAAAAACTAGTTGGACTCACAGTGTCTGGAAAAGCTCTCAAAATTTGCATTTCTAAATTTTTCAATTTTACATTTTCTCTAGCACTCAGACTTTGCCCATTTATTATGTTATTTGCTAAATTAAAATAATAAATTAATAATTTATCTAAATTTTTATTATTTTTTCTAAATTCTAATTTTTTAGGGTTTTTTTCTGTATAATTTTGCTCAAACATTACTAACTGTTCTTCAAAAGTCTTATTTTGAGATAATACCAACATCTCTGTTGAAATAGAATCTAAATCAGCTAATAATTGATTTTGCTCAAAAACAAAAGATAGAATTTGTTCATAATTTTCAGATTTTATAGAGTCTAGAAATTTAATTTTTTGATCTAGTTGTATCCATTGTTCTTTTAAACTCAAAACTCTGTCATAAAAACTGTTATCTAATGGATTTTCTTTTCTATGTGTTAAAGAATAAGCTAATAAATCTAACTGTGTTGGATTATTATAATATTTATCTATAATTTTATTATTATTTTCAACACAAATTTTTAATATATTTTCATTACTTTCGTCCATTAAAGAAATAAATTCTAATCTATCTGTATCTGAAAAACCTTTTAATAATTCTCTAATCATTACAAAATCATTTTTAAATACAGAAAAAACTGCTAATAACATTTTTGTTATTTCTTCTCTTTCTTCTTTTGTATTTTCTTCTTTATAAAAATTAAATCCTTTAATAAATTCATAGCTATTATCTTTTCTTTTTAAAGCTCCGATCTGTTCCAATCTATATATAAAATATTTTACTGTTTTTTTCTTACTAGAGATTATTTTATCTATTATTAAAAATAAAATTCCTAATCCTAATAAAGAAAAACCAGACAATATAACTATCCCCAAAACACTAGTAGTTAAAATTGTAAAAACACTTAAAAACCCTCCTGTAAAAATATTCCCCACTATAAAACCAATTATTAATGTAGTTATTCCAATTCCTATAAAAATTCCACTAATAATTCTTAAAACTTCAACTTTTTTATTAGTTTTTCTTTCTAATTTATTCCCTGCTTTACTCTCGATTTTTTGAACAATTTCAGACTCCAATTTTATCTTAATTTCATCACTATTAAAATTATATTTTATAATATCTTTAACTAAATTTTCTATAGCTTCGTTATTTGATACATTTAAAAAATTTGCTAATAAAGAAATAGAATTAGATTTATCCAATTCAGAAATTAATTTTATAAAATTTGCTGTTCTTTTTTCTTGTGCTTTATAAGCATTTTGTAAAATAATAAATATTGCATTTTTTTGTTCAATAAAACTTTCAGAAATTTGCATTTCTGAAATATTTGTCAAATTTTTAAAATCAGAAGTAATTTTATATTTAATATTTCCATATTCATCAGTTTGGGCATGCTGTTGTAAAATATCAAAAATTTCTTTTTTAAATTTTTCTAATTTAGCAGAAACTTTAAAATCTTCAATATTTTTCAATTTTGTAAATTTAAAAGTAATATTATCATTATCATCTATATATTTATTTGCATTCAAATCTTGCCAAATTTCTGAAAATTCTAAATTTAATTTTTTAAATTTTTCTTCTGATATAGTATCAAATACCTTTTCAACATATCCTTTATCCATAACATCTTTCAAAAGTTGATTTATGTCTAAATTCAATTCTTGAAAATCTTTTTCTGTAACAAATTTTTTATTTGGACTTCCAACGACTCCTCCTATAAGTTTTACCAAATTTTCTGAATTTATATTCCCAGAATTAAGCAAATTAACAAAACAAAACCTAACATTTTGATTAAAAATCTCTTGCCCCCATAAAGTCCCCAAATTATTAACATTAAAATTAGGATGACTTATAATCTGTTGAAAATTTTTCAACCCTTGTGTATTAAATTCATTTATTAAAAGAAATAATATGGACTTTGTTTTCATATTAAGAGATAATGTTCCTACCAACTTAAGAAAAGCATAAAAATTATTATTATCAACAGATAAATTTATAAATTCTACCCAATTTTGAGATTGTTTATTATCCAAAATATTAGATTTAAGCAAATTAGCAAAATATGTAATATTATCTCCTGAAAAATTTTTATAACTCAAAAATGCTAAAAACTTATATACATCAAAATCCTGTGACGATATAATTGTCCCTAAATTTTTATTACCAATATCATCTAACTGATGCATTAAATCCAATAAATTAGTTAAAGCCATTCCTTTATTTTTTCCAGCCTTATTTAATAAATCAATCAATTTATTTTTGCCGTCATTTTGTACCACAGAATCTATCAAATACTCCCAATCTTTTTCAAAAAAAACATTTCGATTCATAATCGCTTTATATTTTGAATTTTTTGTGATGCTTAATTTTTGTGCTGTAATATTTTCTATCGATTTTTGTGATACAACTTTTACTGCAACAAATTTCTGCTTAATAGATTCAAGCCTTTCTTGATTTGTTCCATATTTTGCATTAGCATTTAAAACTTCTAATAATTTTTTCTTTGAATCCAATCTTTGATTGAAAAATTTTTGATAAATTTCACTTTCCATAGCTTTTTCTATTGTCCAAGCTTCTGTTGCTGTAAAAATTCCTTTTAAATTTGGTTCTACTACCAATAAATGTTCACATAATATTTCAAGCTCCAAATTCTCATCTTTCATTTTTTCTAATATCTGTTTTATTTTTAAAGCATTAGGTTGCTTTTCAACATTATAACCATATAATTGTAAAATAGTTATTCCAATAGCAAAACTATCTTCTAATTTTTTATTTTCTTGAGTAACTACTTTTCTTAATTCTCTAAGACTAGTTTTATATCCTCCTGTTCCAAGTTCTTTAAATTCATTTGTTTTCAAATCTTCTGCCATATCAAAATCTATAAGTTTAACATTTCCATCTTTATCGATCATAATATTCCCAGGCTTAATATCTCCATGAGAAAAACCTTTTGTATATAAATCTTTCAATCCTTCAAAAACTCCAACAATAATTTCTGGAAGCCCTAATCTTAATTTTTGATATTGTTTCAATATTTCTTCTTGTTTTCTATTTTCTTCATTTATTTGATTTTGTGCTTGTTTAAAAATATTAAAAATTTGATTCATTTGAGAGTCAAACTTTTTATCTAATCCCAAATCTTCTATTTTTTCAATTTTTTTAAGAAGATTTCCTTGCTCGTCCATCAAACCTTTTGATATAACTTCTTTCCAAATATCTTCTCCATTTTCTAAATTACCTAATGAATCTACATCAACTCTAATATCTTTTTTGTGTAATATAAAATTCTCTAAATCCACCCCTTCTACTAATGGCATTATTGAATAAACATAGTTAGTCTCATTATCATATTTATATCCATAATCATTTGTCCCAACAGACTTTGCTTTATCAACTAAAAACGATACTTTTAATTTCAAAAATTCTTCTCTTCTAGCTTCAATACTCATTCTAGCCCCATCTATTGCAATTTTTTTCATTGCAAAAAAATCTCCTGTTTCTACATTTTTCACCATATAAACAGATCCTTGTGCTCCTTGCCCAATAATTCCTTCATCTTCAGGTAAAACTTCATAGATCTCTCCATTTAATTTACCTATAAACAAATCATATTTCATTTTTTCTTCTATTTTATTTTTAACATTTAACTTCGGTGCCTTTTTTTTAATTGCTTTTAAAATTAAGTCCTCTATTTGTTTTTTTGTTAAATACTGTCCATCTTTTTCTATGTCCCATTCTGACAACATTAAATCATATAATTGCTGAATATTAATATTATCCAAATCTTCTAATTTCTGTATTTTTATCTTTGATATTGAATTTAATCGTGCATTTTTTCGAGATTCTTCACTATTTTTTGCAACATAATTCTCCACAAAACCTTTTAATTCTTCAACATTTGCAGATATATTATTTTCTTTTAAAATTTCTATTACTTGTTCATAATTATCTGATAAAAAAATTTGATTTACTATTTGTTGTAATGTTCCTGTTTTTTCTAATGCTATTAAATGGGTTCCTTCTACTTTTGCTATATTTAATGCTATTTCTAATATTTCATGGTTCATTACACTGCCATAAACTTCTTCTCTAAAAATTCCTTTGCTTATCATAAACTCTATAAATGCATCTCCTAAAACTGTACTCTTTATAACAACCTCATTATTCTGCCCTGTAGAAACTATATTTTTATTATCTTTTTCTACTAGAGCATAACTTTTAAATTTCATATTATTTACTATTTCTTTCAATCCTAAAATATTGCTTAATAACGGATCCATATCTATCAAACTAAGTACTGCTTGCTTAGAATTTTCAAAAATTCCAGATATTCCTTCTTTTTCTCTTCCTTCAGCTTCCAATAATCTTTGATCTGTTACTCCTGTTATTGCTGATATAGAATCTTTTTGTTCTGGACTTGTAAATACTCGTTCTTCTTCTTCAAAATTTTTCACTAACTCTTCTGCTTTTAAATTTCTAAAATTTATAACTTCATATTCTCCTTGTTCATTACTTCTTACAAAAAAGGCTGCATCTTGAAATTTATTTCCTATATCTGTCTTTAAAAAATTCGTATCAAATACTATTTTAGAATTGCCATTTTCAGATAATGCCTCATTACTATTATCTCCCATGACGGTATCATGTCCAACTATAAATTTTATATTTTTTACATTTAGTTTTCTCCCATAATCTGCAGAATATCTTGCAATTAATCCATTTCCTACTTCCGGATTATAGAATAATTTTGACATATCTTTATTTGAACTTATTTCATCATAAACTATCTTCAAAAAATTATTAATAACATTTGTTAAATTTTTCAAGTCTATTGAGCTTAATTCTTGATCTAATCTCAATTTTTTTATTAAAATTTGATCTTGTTTGTTAAATTTTTTATAAATATTCTTATTATTTTTAATATATTCCATCAATATATTTAAATCTTCTACTGATAAATTACTATGCGAAATCAATGTTTGCCCATCTGTCCAGCAAAATTTAAATCGGTCTTCTTTAACTCCTTTACTTAATATTTCATCTATAAAAACTGCACTATCCTCTGAAAAACCTTTTTCTCTTCCTTTTAATAATTCATGATTTCCTAAAACAACCACAAAATTATCTAATTTTCCTTGTTCTTTAGCTTCTCTTGTTAATTTATCTAATAATGCAAATTGGATTTTTGAAAATGCTCCTCTATCTAAAAAATCTCCTCCAAAAGAAAATGTGCCTTTAAAATCAGTATTTAATTCTACATTCGGAATAATTGCATATTTTGAATCTATTGTTAATTTATCTATTTCTGAAAATTTATCCAACTCAACTGTTTTTCCATTTTCAAAATCATATACAACAAAGCTAGAAGCATTTCTTTTAAACTTAACTACTCCTTGACTCAATAAAGGTAATATTAAGGAATTAAAATTTCCATGGGTATCTGTTACATGTACATGATTGTTTATTGAACTTTTAAAATTTTTGCCTTGACTTTTTATTGCTTCTATATTTTCTGGCTTTACATAAGTATCCCAATCTTGACTTGCCCAATACTTTATATTTGCCATTTCATATGCTAAAACTGAATCATAATCTTCTAATTCTGCATATGCTCCTAAATAATACAGATCATTCTTTTTGTGTATATCTTTTAAAATATTAAAAATTTTTTCTTTTTCAGACATAAATTGTTCATCTAAATCAAAATTTTTTAATTCTTTTTTATCAAAATTAAAAGGTAATCTTAATTCTTCTTTTGAATTTCTATAAATATGTTTTCTTTTAACCAAATCTTCTATTAATTCTCTTGTATCAACATTTAATCCTTCAAAAACTTTTTTATTTAAAAAATTAATTATTTTGCTATCTACAGTATTTATTGAATCTTTAAATGTTTTGTTTGTTTTCTCATATTTTTGAGACAAAATCTGACTCATCCCTCTTTTTTCATTTTCTACCTGTTCATAAAAAGTTTGTTCTGTTTGTAATAGTTGCTCTTTTTGTAATGGTTGTTCTGTTTGCAAATTTTGTTCTGTTCTATCTAAATTTCCTTCTATTTTTATTTCTTGTTGTTCTATATTTGAACATCCTCTAATTCCTATAACTATTTCTTTTTGTTGATTAGATTTTAGAGTTTCTGATTGTTTATTTTCAGATTCTTGTTTATTTTTTTGTTTTGACAAAGAGATACTTTTACCTGTATTAATATCAAAAATTTCTAAATTTCTTACATTATTTTTTATTATAGGAAGTAACAAAGATAATTCTTTTTTAAAAAAATCTTTTTGAGATTTTTCATCAATCGTTTTTATTTGTTTAGTACTTTCTTGTATTCTAACTAATTGTTGATTTATTTGTTCTACATTATCTTTTTTATCACTGAAATATCTACATAAAAAGTTTGCTGCCCATAGCCCTGAAAATTTTCCACTTACTGATCTATTTTCTACTAATATATTTTTTTGCCTAGCTTCTAAAGTATTAAAGTTTGTTGTATCTTCTGTTGGATATACAATATTATCATTTTCTGTATTAACAAAATCTTCTAGAGTATAATATTGATTTAATGTTCTAATTCCTGATTGCCAAACAAAAGATTCATTGATTATTCCTCTAGATATCAAATCTTTTATATCTTCAAAAAGTGCTTTTTCATATTTATTTCTTTCGTCTTCGTTTTCAATATCACTAATAAATCTAATCCCAGAGGCTATAACATTATTTAATCCTTGATAAAATATTGATACTGATCCTAAATTTTTAGCAGATTGTTTTGCTTCTACTGTATCAAATACCGCTCCCATAACTTCTTTTGTGAATTTTAAATCTGAATCATATAAATCTTCTGATGTTGTTGGGATATTATCTCCAAAAAATAATTTTGTAGTATTTTGAAATAACTGTTTTTGACTTATTTTTTCATTTAAGGCTTTACTATTTTTTATATCTACTAAATATTTTGACTTGTATTCTTGTGTAAAAGCTTTAAGTTCTTTTACTGTAATATCTTCTCTATTACCTTCTTTGTTTAAAATATCTATTATTTTCTTTTCATTATTTACTAAAAAAATCTCACTAACTATTTTTTGAAATGTACCTGTATTTTTTAATGCTATATTATGTGCTTCTTCATTATTTAATGCTATTTCTAATATTTCATGCATAAATATTTCTTGATATATTTTTTCTCTAGTTCCAAATCCTTTCGATATCATAAACTCTACAATTGCATCTCCTTCCATTGTTCCTCTAATAACAAGTGCTTTTCCTTGTTTTCCTGAAACTATATTTTTTGTTTTTTTATCAACCAAACTATAATCTATTCTTTCAATACTTTTTACTATACTTTCTAAATTAAAAAAACCTAAACTAGGCAACAATGCCAATACTCCTTTTTTTGCATTTTCAAATATACTAGCCATTCCTTCTTTTTCTATTCCATCAGATTCAAATAATTCTTCATCTGCTTGCCCAGTTATTGATGCTATTTCTTTAAAAGAATGAATTTGTTTTCTTATATTCTTTGTTTTTACAATATTACTTATTCCCCAAATTAAAACTCCCACTCCTACTAATGCTCCTAGCCCTAACGCAACCAGTCCTAAAATAGGCAATGCTGGAAATAAAAAAAATATGCCAACAGTTGCACCTACTAAAATCATGCCAATTAATGTCTTTAACACTGGAGAAAAAAATGAATATTTTTTCTGATTTAATTCTATTAAAGAAGTCTTTGAATAAACTTCTTCCTGATCAATAGCATTCGTAATAACTAACTTATCTTTTTCTGATAAATCTTCATTTAATTTTAAATTTTTTCTAACTTCTGAATATATATCTATATTTTTATCTTTAAACATTTGTTCCGAAGAATTATCTATTTTTGAATCTTCAAAAATAGATATAATTTCTAAGCCTAAATTTGTAGTGAGAAGCTCTGATTTTATTCCCTCGTTCAATTCTCTATAATTATAAGCTAAACTTATTGCTATGCTTAGTTTCTCTACTTCTGACAAATTTCCAGCTATAAATTTTGATTCATTTTCTTTTATTTTATTCAAAACTTGTCCTAGATTCATAATATCTTGACTTAAAAGAAATTCTACTTGAGAATTTCCAGATATTAAACTTTTGTCAACAAAAATACTAATAAGCTGTAATTTTTGTGAAACTAAATTTTGTTCAGAAACTTCAGGAATAGAAATTATATCTGTTTTTCTATTATTATTAATATTTAACCAATTTGCTTGTTCAAACAATCTATCTTCATAATAATTTTTATAATTACCTTCTTTGACGCTTGGAATTACTTCTTCATAACTTATTCCTTTACTTTTTAAATAATCTTTAATTCCATTTATATGATATCCACCTATTACAACTGCTATAACATTGCTTTCCTGAAAATCAACTCCTGTTAAATTATTGATAATAACTTCATTTCTTTTATCTGCTACAGAATAAAATTGCTTCATATTTTCTTCTGCTTTTGCTAAATCACTTTCATATCCTTTAAAATAATCTTTTCTTAATAATTTATTAGAAAATACTTGTAAGTTTTTTAATTTAACATTATTTTCATATGATTCTACATCTCTTTTGCTCGCTTTATTATTTAAATATCTATCTAATAAATATAAAGAATACTCACTGTTCAAAAAATCAAAAGAATCTCCTCTTTTTTCTAACATTTCTTTTTTTAAACGATATTCCAATCTTTCTTTTTCTTGTAATAGTTTCACATCATCTATTTCTTTCAAAGTTTCTAAATATCTAAAATAATCGCTTACATTTCTATAGTTTCTAGATATATCAATATTATTTTCTCTCAAAACTTTTGCTAAATAAAGATAATAATCTTCCGAATTTTTATCTTTTAAAAAACTTAATGTATCAATATTCTTCTGTGTTAAAAATCCGTCTAATTGTTTCAACATATATTTAGTTTCTGTAGATACTATAGATAAGTTCAATCTATCTCTCATGTTTTTCACACTTAAAACTGCTGACAAGTTCGGATATGTAAAATCAAAATCTACTTTATATTTAATTGATATTTTTTTTAAATATTGAAGATATTCTTCAAAATTTATTTTTCTATCTCTATACTTTTCAGAAAATTCTAATAATTCTGCAACTTCTTTTGTATAAAAAAACTTTTTTGTTTTTTCATAACTATATCTTAAATCATTTAAAACACTTTTAAATTCACTTCTATAATAAAAAGAATCATATAAATTAGAAAAATTATTAAGATATATATCTTTATTTTCTAAACCTTTCAATACAACACTTTTATCCATTATAGAATACCATTCAAGCCCAGAAATAAGACCTTTTCCAACAAAATATCTAACTAATTTTTCTTTATATTCCTTATTAGGAATAAAAGAAATAATATTAGTGTTTATATTTGAAACAGGCGTTCCTTCGGCACCCATTACTCTAAAATCTTTTCCATATGTTGTTTTTATTAATTTCAAAATATTTTTTATATTTTCTTGAACATATGGATCACAATGTAAATCTTGTATTAAAAAAATTTTTTTATTTTTTAATAAATCATTTCCCTTATAATTTTCAACTATTTTTCCATATTGTAATGGTAACATAAACTCTTTTGCAGAAATATTGATCTCTATAGAATAACTATAATCTTGTAAAATATTAAAACAAAAAATAAAAAGAACGACTGTAGCTATTCTTTTTATAAAATTAGAAAACAAACTTCCATTTTGTTTATTAAAATTTTCCATATTTATATCCTCTTAATTATTTTTAATCTTTTTAAATAAATAACCCATAAATATATTTTTGCAAAGCGAATTTTTTGCGAATTTTTTTTATGCTCTAAAAAACAGGGAGTTTAACTTTAAAAATACTCCCCTCTCCTACTTTACTATTTACTTCTATAAATCCTTTATGTAATAGAACTGTATGCTTTACTATTGAAAGCCCGAGCCCTGTTCCTCCCAATTTTCTAGATCTAGATTTATCAACAACATAGAACCTTTCAAAAATACGATTTTTATGTTCATTAGAGAAACCAATGCCTGTATCTTTCACAATAACATTTATATATTTCTCTTCTAGATAACTAAAAACAAAAATACTCCCTCTTTCTGTATATTTAATCGCATTGTCTATAAGATTTATAAAAACTTGCTCTAATCTAAATT
>CAYQVV010000008.1:6170-9148 GCA_964421155.1 uncultured Elusimicrobiaceae bacterium | reverse complement strand
GTATATTTAATCGCATTGTCTATAAGATTTATAAAAACTTGCTCTAATCTAAATTTATCTCCTAATATAAAATTCCCATCTAAACTTTTATCTAATTCTAAACTTATATTTATATTTTTTTGAGTAGCTTTTTTTTCAAACAATTTCATAATATTTGACAAAATTTCTTTTATATCTATTTCTTCTATTTCTAATTTAAAATTGTTATTTTCTATTTCAGATAAAGATAATAAATCATTTACAATATTAATCATTCTATTTGTATTATTTTCTATAATAGAAATATATCTTTGATTATAAATTTTTTCATCTTCCAAAGTTTCAACAAATGCTTTTATAGAAGAAAGCGGTGTTTTTAATTCGTGAGATACATTTTGAATAAAATCTTTTTTTATTTGTTCTCCTTCCTTTAATCTAGTTATATCATTAAAAATAACTACGACCTTTCCATCCACATAAGAAACATTTAATAAATAAAACTTTCTATTTATAAATACTTCTTCCGTAATTCCTACCTTTTCTTTAAATATTCTTTTTATTATGTCAAGCAAATCAATATTTTTTATTATTTCAAATATATTTTTATTATTTTCAAAAAATAAATTTTTGTTATCTGAAGACAAAAAATCTTTATCAAAAATTTTATTACTCATTAAAATATTGAAATTTTTATCACAAACTACTATTCCTGCATTTACTGATGATATTATTACTTCTAATTCTTTTTTTTGATTTGATAATTCAGAAAATAAATTTCCTATAGTCTCTGCCATACAGTTAAAATTATATCCTAATTCAAAAAGTTCATTATTTGTATCAATTAAAACTTTCTTATTATAATTTCCAGAAGAAATACTTCTAGATGCTTCTTTCAAAGTATTAATAGGGACTGAAATCTTTTTTGCAAAAATCCATGCAATAATACTAGAAATTAATAAAGAAAGAATAAAGCTATAAAAAATATTAATTTTTAATTTATTTAAAAATAAGTCTATATCATCCATAAAATAACTAACTCTTATAACTCCTAAAATCTTTTTATTTTTTACAATAGGTATAGCCAAATAAAGCATATCTTTATTTAAAGTTTTGCTGTGTCTAACATCTTTCCCTATTTTTCCATTCAATGCTGAAATTATTTCTTTTCTATTTAAATGATTTTCCATTTCAAAAGATGGAATTTCAGATGAATCAGCTATAACTATTCCATTCTTATCTATAATAGTTATTCTCATATCTGTTTTTTTTGAATTTTCTATAACAATTTTGTTTAAATTATGATTTGTGATTGAACTTAAGACTAAATCATGCAAAAGTTTTGCATTTTTTTCAAGATCATTAAAATTTGAATTTATATAAAAATTTTTTATTGAACTAAAGGAAAAAAAAACTATTGTTAAAATTGCAAACAAAGTAATTATAATATATCCTAAAAAAATATTAGAAAAAATAGTTTTTTTCATATTTTTAATCTATACCCTACTCCTCTAACATTCTCTATCAACTTTCCATATTTTTTCAACTTTGTTCTAAGTTTAGTTATATGGACATCTATTGTTCTATCTATAACAGATTTTTCATCACCCCACAAAAAATCTAATATTTGTTCTCTAGAAAAAACTTTAGAATTTTTTGAAAGCAATAAATTTAAAATTTTAAATTCTACATTAGTTAATTTTGTTTCTTTTCCATCAATTAAACACTCATATTTTTCTAAATCTATAATAAAGTCTTCTTTTATTTTTAAAATTTTTGATTCATTAGATACTTCTTCTATAGTTCTTGAACATCTTTTAATTATAATTTTTACTCTTGCAACAAGTTCTCTAATAGAAAATGGTTTTGTGACATAATCATCTGATCCTAATTCCAGTCCTAAAACTCTATCTATTTCTTCTCCTTTTGCAGTCAACATTATTATTGGAATGTCTCTAACTTCTATTCTATCATTTTTTTTCAAATCTCTACATATTTCAAAACCATTTTTCTCTGGAATCATCACATCTAAAATAATGAGATCTGGATTATTTTTTTCCAAAAATTTTTCAAATAAATATACCTCAGAAAATCCTTCTACAGAAAAACCTGCTTTTTCAAGATTAATTTTAATAACCTCTACAATATCTTCTTCATCATCTAAGATAGCAATCATTTTTTTATTCATAAAACCTCAATTAAGTTTATTTCAACATCAAAAAAGCACCTAAATTCCCTCTTTTCCCATTACTTGCCCGATGAGAAAACAGAAAATTAGGATTACAATTAGTACAAATATCAGTTATAAAAATATTTTCAGGTAAAACTCCTACATCTCTTAAAATAAAAAAATTTGTCTTCCATAAATCCAGACAATATTTCAAATTATCTTTTTTAAATAAAATTTCATTATGAATATCTATAGAAAATTTTGAAATAAATTGTCCAGCTAAATCTTCACTAATTTCATAACAATCTTGACAAATAGAAGGACCTATTCCAACTAATACATCTTTTGGATCTGTGCCATATTCTTTTGACATAATTTGAATTGTTTTCTCTGCTATTCTATTTAAAGTCCCTTTCCATCCTGCATGGGATAATCCTATAGCTTTTCGAACGGGATCAACAAAAAATAAAGGAACACAATCAGCATAAAAAGTAGATAGAACTATTTCTGGAACATTTGTGACAAAACCATCTATTTCTGAATAATCCCTATCTCTTAAAATTCCTTTACCTTTATCTTCTTCAGTAACAACTTTAATATTCGTTGTGTGAGTTTGATCTGACAAAACTAAATTTTCTAATTTCATTTCAAGAGCATTTAAAATGCGCATAAAATTTTCATAAACAGAATCTTTATCATCTCCTCTAGAAAAACTTAGATTCATACTTTCAAAAATACCTTTGCTAACTCCACCCAGCCTTGTAGAAAAGCCATGCTTTACAATATTTGTTTTATCTAAATCTGGAAAAAATAAAAAAGGAACTTCATTTTT
>CAYQVV010000008.1:0-6070 GCA_964421155.1 uncultured Elusimicrobiaceae bacterium | reverse complement strand
AATCCTAAAAATGGATTATTTTCATATTCAAAATTTATTTTATCAAAAAATTTATCTCCACCAATATCTATAGTTCTAATAACTACAGGTTTTGGATACATTTTTTCTGCAACAAATTTATATTTTTCAAATTGTTCATCTTCTGTAGGCAGACTTTCTTTATCTATATATAAAAATTCTGTTCTATATAATCCTATTCCATCAGCAGCATTATTTATTACAGATTCTATTTCTTCTGGAATTTCAATATTTGCAAAAAGTTCTACTTCTATTCCATCTTTCGTTATAGCTGGAAGATCTTTTATTTTCGCTAATTTAATATTTAATTTATCTATTTTTTCCTTTGAATTTTGATATTCTAATATTTCTTTTTCTGTTGGATTAATTATAATATTCCCATCAAAACCATTTACAATAACAAAATCTCCTGTTTTAACAATTTCTGTTATATTTTTCAAACCAACTACTGCTGGAATCCCCAAAGCTTGAGAAAAAATTGCAGTATGAGAAGTCTTTCCACCTAAATTTGTCAAAAAAGCTTTAACATTTTTATTTTTTACATTTACTGTATCTGCAGGGGATAAATTATTTGCAACAAGAATAACATCTTCAGGAATTTTTTCCTCTATAAATTCTTCCGTACCCAAATTTTTTATTATTTTTTTTACAACATCTATAATATCTCTTTCTCTTTCTTTTAAGTAAACATCATCTATATTACTAAAAGAAATTTTTGTATTTTCTATAAATGTATGCAATGCAAATTCTAAATTAATTCCTTTTTCTATTTGTTTTATTATATCTGATATAAAAACAGAATCTTCTAAAATTAATATATAAACAGAAAATAAATTTGCATAATTTCCACCCATTTCTGACAAAACTTTATTATGCAAAATTTCTAACTCTTTTTTAGTCTTTTTGATTGAATCTTCAAATTTTTGAATTTCTAAAGGTATATCTTTTTCTAAAATATTTTTTTTGATTATTTCTAATTCTTTACTATTTTTCAAAAAAATCTTTCCAAAAACTATACCATCAGATACTGGAATTCCTTTTAATAACATCTATTATTTGCCTCTTTAATCTTCATAAAATTTATCGTCTACTAATTTTTTTATTGAATCAAATGCTTCCTTTTCATCTTCTCCATCAATTATTATATCTAATTCTGTCCCTATACCTGCTGCAAGCATCATAATGCCCAAAATACTTTTTCCATTAACTTTTTGTGTTCCTTTTTCTATAGTGATATCTGACTTAAATTTTGATGTATTTTGAACAAATAATGATGAAGGTCTTGCATGCAAACCAAGTTTATTTTGTATAACTAATTTTTCTTTTATCATAAAAAACTATACCACCTTTAAAAAAGTTAAAATAAAAAAAATCATAAACATAGCATATATTAATTTTATAGTAGTCCATTTTCTTCTATTTTTTAAAAATTCTGCTAAAAATAAAACACAAATAGATTCTATAATATTTAAAATACTGTAGTTTTTATATTTAAAAAACAAAATTACTGTAAAAAAAAGTAAAACTATTCCTATTTTTCTAATAGTTCTATCTAAATTAAACTCTTTCCATTTTTGTATATAACTGATTACATTTATTCCTATTTCATAAGATTTTTTTAAACAATAAAATCTAAGAAAAAAATGCAAAGAATTATATAATAACAAATAAATAAAAACCAAAAATATTAAAAAAAATATAAAATAATTTTCGTAATAAAAATTTGTATTTAAAATTAAATACATAAGTAAAATAAAATATATGAAAAGACTAACAAAAGGTCTCCATAATCCCCAAAAAAAAGAATCTCCTATAGCAGAAAGAGGACCAGCCATTGTTGTTTTAATTCTACTAATTATACTTATATCTGGTAAAACCTGCTTTTTATTATCTTCCTCTAATTTTAAAATAGTTCCAATAACTATGCCAATCATATATGGATGAATATTAAAAAATTCTAAATGTCTTTTTATTGCAAGACTATATTCGTTTTCATCTGTATATATTCTTCTTAATTCTTTCATTAAAATAAACATAAACCCAATATTTTGCATTTTTTCAAAATTCCATAATGCTTGCAAAAAAAGGCTTCGTATCCCTAAACAAAAAAAATTAATATCAAAAAATATTTTATTTTTTTTCACATTTACACTCACAACTTTCTTTTTTAAAACTTTTATTAAAAACCTTAAATTTTTTCTTTATCCAAGTAGATAAATCTCCAGCCAAAAAAATATTTAAAAGTATTGAAAATGCCAATATTGGTAAAAAATTATAAAGCATTTTTAATGCTAAAATAACATTATAAGGGAGTTTTAAAAATACCAATTTTGTTATTTCTGAAGTTAAAAATATGCCACCAAAAAGCAACACAAAATTTAAAATAAAAAAACTTATAATGCTATAAAAAATTCCAATATAAACTATCCAAAATTTGCCACCTTCTAAAAAGTTTTCAATTTCATTTGCTATTACAGAATTTAATGTTCTAAAACCAATCTCTATATTTTTAAATATATAACTAACTATAATAGAAATTAATATAACAAACATAATCAATGCATCACCTGAATAAGGCAAAAAATATACAGACCCTAAAACTAAAGTGATCAAAAGAGAAATATTTATTGGAACAAAATTTCCTACATATAGCATATCTGCAAATAAAAATTCAAATAAAAATCCTATTTCAAATCCTAGTGTAACATTCCCAAATAATAAACCTAGTATAGGTCCCAAAAATACTGGTCTTGAAATCATAATATTTGCAAGAAGGCTATTATCTAAACTACAAAAAGCACCTAATAAACTTCCAAAAAATATTTGAATCATAAAAAACCTTCTATTTTTTACTTACTACTTTTCAGTAAAGCAATTCTATTTAAAGGATAAAAAATACAGATTGGTTTCCCTTTAACATAATTTTTATGCAAAGGACCCCAAAAACGACTGTCATAACTATTATCTCTATTATCCCCCATCATAAAATAATAATCTTTTGGTAAAACTATAGGCCCAAAATTATCTCTAATTATTGCTTCATCTGGAACAAAATCATCTTTATGATAAATATTAATATCCTTATGAACTGCATATGATTCAACTTGTTCAATATCATTTATATATAAAACTTTATCTATCATCTCAATTTTATCTCCGGGAACAGCAATACATCTTTTTATAAAATCTTTTGAAGTATCTCCTGGAAAAGCAAAAACAACTTGATCTCCTCTTTGAACTTCATTTTTAACCAAAAATCTTTTCATTTCTAAATTTACATAAACATCATCTTTAATTTTCAAACTTTTGCCTAAATTAGTTTTTTGTGTAGAAATTTTTAAAGTTGGAAGCCTAACTCCATAATAAAACTTGTTTACCAATAAATGATCTTTTATCTGCAAAGTATTTTCCATTGATCCCGAAGGAATCTTAAAAGCTTGAATAACAAAATACATTATCAAAAATGCAATCCAAAGAGCAGAAAATCCAGTTTTAACCCAATCCAATAATTCTAAAAATATCTTTTTTGAATTTTCATTTTTAGAATATTTTTTCAATAAAAAATCTAATATTACCTTAGCTAAAATTAAAATTAATGCAAATATAACTACTTTTTGTTCCATATTATATTGTTCTAAAATCATTTATCACTACCCTCTTCAAGAGATAAAACAGCACTAAATGCTTCTTGAGGAATAGAAATTCTCCCCAATTGCTTCATCTTCTTTTTTCCTTCTTTTTGTTTTTCCAATAATTTTCTTTTTCTAGATATATCACCACCATAACATTTTGCCAAAACATCTTTTCTAACAGCTTTTATATTTTCTCTAACAATAATTTTTCCATTTACTCTGGCTTGAATAGGAACTTCAAACATTTGTCTTGGAATAATCTTTCTCAATTTTTCAACCAATTCCCGTCCTAAATGATATGAATTATCTTTATGACACATCATTGCTAAAGCATCCACTTCTTCGCCATTAATTAAAATTTCCAACCTTACCAAATCTGATGTCTGATATCCAATATATTCATAATCAAAAGAAGCATGTCCTTTTGATAATGATTTCAGTTTATCATTAAAATCATACAAAATTTCAGCAAGAGGAAGATTATATGTAATAATACTTTTTTTTGTCCCTAAATATTTCATATCTATAGAAATACCTCTTTTTTCTTGGCAAAGTCCTATAACTCCTCCTACCATTTCTGAAGGAGCAATAACTGTAGCTTTTATAAAAGGTTCTTTAATTTCTCTATAATCTCTTGTAGAAAATGGTAATTTTGATGGACTATCTATTTCATACTCTTCCCCATTATTATCTACAACTTTATAAATAACATTCGGGGAAGTTATCAAAAGATCCAAATTATATTCTCTAGTCAATCTTTCTTTAATAATATCCATATGAAGCAACCCTAAAAATCCACATCTAAATCCAAATCCTAATGCTTTCGAAGTTTCAGGTTGATAAAAAAGAGAATAATCATTTATTTTCAATTTTTCTAATGCAGTTCTAAGAGGTTCATAATCTGTTGTATTTATAGGGTAAAGTCCTACATATACAAATGGCTGAATATCTTTATATCCCGGCAAAAGTTCTGTTCTAGGATTTTTGGTATCTGTTATAGTGTCCCCTATTTTTATAGAATTAACATTTTTTATATTTGCAATTATATATCCTACTTCTCCAGCTAAAATAACATTTGTTTTATCTACATCTATTCCTAAATATCCAACCTCTAAAACTTCATATTCATCACCAGTAGCCATCATTTTTATAATTGTTCCAACTTTTAATTGTCCTTCAAAAACCCTAACATTTACAACGACTCCTCTATAAGCATCGTATACAGAATCTATAATAAGTGCTCCAAATTTATTATTAACATCTCCTTTTGGAGCCGGAATATTTTCAATAATAGCATCTAATACTTCTGGGATTCCAAATCCTGTTTTTCCACTAACATGAAAAGGCTCCAGACCTAAACAAAAATTATCCTCTATCTGATTTGTAACATTTTCAACATCTGCATTAGGTAAATCTATCTTATTTAAAACTGGAATTACAACTAAATTATTCTGCTCTGCTAAATGCATATTTGCAAAAGTCTGTGCTTCTATCCCTTGAGATGCATCTACAACAAGCAAAACCCCTTCACATGCTTGAAGCGACTTTGATACTTCATATGAAAAATCCACATGTCCCGGAGTATCAATCAAATTTAATATATAATTTTGTCCATCTTTTGAAGAATATTTTATTCTAACAGACTTTGCTTTTATAGTAATTCCTCTTTCTCTCTCTAATTCCATTGCATCTAAAAGTTGCTCTTTCATTTTTCTCTTTGGAACAGCACCTGTTATTTCCAAAATTCTATCTGCTATAGTAGATTTTCCATGATCTATATGTGCAATTATTGAAAAATTTCTTATTTTTTTTATATCAAACATATTATAGTTTTTTCCTAATTTAAATTATACTCTCTGAACATATTCCCCTGTTCTAGTATCTATTTTTAATTTATCTCCAATATTGATAAAAAGTGGAACCGTTATTTCTGCTCCTGTTTCTAGTTTTGCGATTTTCATAGCACTAGTTGCTGTATCTCCTCTTAATCCTTGCTCTGTATAAGCCACTTCTAAAATAACAGTTGAAGGTAATTGTATTCCCAAAATTTCTTCTTTATAAAAAAGAATATCTACATCCATATTATCTTGTAAAAATCTAACACTATCCCCAATATGATCTGGATTTATATGTATTTGTTCATATGAGTCATTATCCATAAAAACAAAATCTTCTCCTTCTTTATATAAAAATTGCATTTTCTTTTTGTCTAAAACAACTTCTTCAAATTTTTCTCCAGACTTAACTGTAGTTTCTATAATTGCTCCAGTCCTTAAATTTCTTAATTTTAATCTAACCATAGCACCACCTTTTCCAGGTTTGTGATGCTGAAACCAAGCAACAGAAAATATATTTCCGTCCATTAAAAAATTAACTCCATTTGAAATATCACTAGTAGAAATCATAATATTTATTCTCCT
>CAYQVV010000007.1:15246-27765 GCA_964421155.1 uncultured Elusimicrobiaceae bacterium | reverse complement strand
TTTTCAATCAACTTTTTTCTAATCAAAAAAGTTGCAAAAAGATTTTTTCGCTCTAATCCAAAAAAAACATAAAAAATCCTAAATTACATAATCATCAAAAACACAATTATTTTTTTCTGATAATCTTTTCAACATATCTGCTAATGTTATTTTTACTAAAAAATTTTTTATATTAAGTCCTAATTCAGTCCAAATATCCTTTACAATACAAATTTCTGATCTATTACAAAAATTAGAATCTATCGTACAATCTACCAAACTAATAGGACCCTCTAATACTTCAAAAATTGACAAAAGAGTTATTTCTTCTGGTTTTGCTCCAAGAATATATCCACCATTAGCTCCTCTAAATGATATTACTAATCCTGCGGTTTTAAGATTTTGAATTATTGAACTTAAATATTTTTCTGAAATATTCTCTGATTTAGCAATATTTTTTAAATATACAGGAGCTTCTCCATAACACCTAGCAAGTTCAAGCATTATTCTTGTTCCATATCTTCCTTTTGTTGAAATTTTCATAAATGCCTCTATAAAATTATTTTAAATTTTTTTTTATTCAAAAAGCCATGTAGATAAATATCTTTCTCCAGAATCTGGCAATATAACAACTATTGTCTTCCCTGCATTTTCTTCTCTTTTTGCAATTTCAATACCAGCCCATAATGCTGCTCCACTAGAAATTCCAACAAGGATTCCTTCTTCTTTTGCTAGTCTTCTAGCAATTTCTCCAGCATCTTCATTTTTCACTCTTATGATTTCATCTATTATATCTCTATTTAAAACTTTTGGTATAAAACCAGCTCCAATTCCTTGTATTTTATGAGAACCTGATTTTTCTCCGGATAAAACTGCAGACGCATCTGGTTCAACAGCTATCGCTTTAAAATCTGATTTTCTAGATTTTATAACTTCTGAAATCCCAGTTATAGTTCCTCCTGTTCCAACTCCAGCTACAATGAAATCAACTTTTCCATCTGTATCATTCCAAATTTCTTCTGCTGTAGTTTTTCTATGTGCTTCTGGATTCGAAGGATTATCAAACTGTTGTAAAATTATTGAATTTGAAATTTCTTTTGATAGTTCTTCTGCTTTTCTAACTGCTCCTGTCATTCCTTCTGCTCCTGGAGTCAAAACTAATTCTGCCCCAAAAATAGCCAATAATTTTCTTCTTTCTAAACTCATAGTTTCAGGCATAGTCAAAATCAGTTTATATCCTCTAGATGCACAAATAAATGCTAAACCGACTCCTGTATTTCCACTTGTGGGTTCTATTATTGTTGTTTCTTTTGTCAAAATACCTTTTTTTTCAGCATTTTCTATCATAGATATTGCTATCCTGTCTTTTATACTTGATAATGGATTAAAAGATTCTACTTTAAGCAAAACTGTAGCTTTTATATCTTTTCCCATATTATTTAACTTAACTAACGGAGTATTCCCTATTGTTTCTGTTATATTATTAAAAATTTTTCCCATAAATTCCTCCTAAAATTTTATTTTAAA
Organism: uncultured Elusimicrobiaceae bacterium; assembly: GCA_964421155.1. Classification (GTDB taxonomy): domain Bacteria; phylum RUG730; class RUG730; order RUG730; family RUG730; genus CAYQVV01. The sequence goes on along the minus strand of CAYQVV010000007.1, from coordinate 26,259 downwards.
AAATAATATCCTTCTATTTTTACTAAACTATTTCCTCCAATTTTTATTGAATCATTCATTTCTTTTTTTAAAACAATAATATTTGGTTCTTTAATACTAATTCCTTGTTCAATACAAATTTTAGAATCAGTCCATTTATTTTGTTTAATTAGAAAATATCCCAAAGCTGCATTTCCAGAACCAGTAGCAGGATCCTCTAAATATCCAAATCCTGGAGCAAAAATTCTAGTTCTATAATCATTATCATAAAAAGTATCTGTAGAATATATATTTATTGCATCAAAATCATTAGATAAAGCAAAATTCCTAATTTTTTCATAATTTGGTTTTGCATTAATACAAGCTTCCTTGTTATTGAGTTTGACCAACAGAACATTTTGTCCAACATTAACTATAACTATTGGTGTAGACTGATCAATATTTTCAAGATTTACATTTAAAACTTCAGCAACTATTTTTGGATCAAAAATTTTTTCTAAAAATTTTGGATTTGGAGCTTGAATATAAACTAAATCTTCATCATCAATCTTATTTTCAACTTCAATAATCGTATTTTCTAAAATACTTAATTTTAAACTTTCTTTTTTCCTTAATTCAAAATTATTAGTCAATAAATCATAACATATTCCAACAGTAGCATGTCCACAAAAAGGGACTTCCTTTTCACAAGAAAAATATCTCAAAACAAAATCTATTCCACTTTTATCTGAAGGAAATACAAATCCAACTTCTGAAACTAAATTTTTTAATTCAAATGCTATTTTTTGCATATTTTCTTCTGATATATCATCAACATTATTAAGCATTATAAATCCAGCGGGATTTCCAGTTGATCCATTTTTTGAAAATACATCTAGCTTTTTAAAAATATATTTTTCCATAAAAAACCTCTTTTAAATAAGTCATTTTGAATTATATATAGCCTGTTCTATGTCTTTTATTATATCATCAACATTTTCTATTCCTATTGAAAGTCTAATAAAATCTGGGGTTACTCCTGTAGCCAATTGTTCTTCTGTAGAAAGCTGTTGATGAGTAGTACTTGCTGGATGTATTGCCAAAGATTTAGCATCCCCAATATTTGCTAAATGAGATATTAATTTCAAAGAATCTATAAATTTTTTCCCTGATTCAATTCCACCTTTTATTCCAAATCCTATTATTGCTCCTGCTCCATTTGGCAAATACTTTTTGGCTCTATCTCTTTCTAAACTAGAATCAAGACCTGGATATCTTACCCAACTAACTTCTGAATGTCCTTCTAAATATTTTGCCACTTTTAATGCATTTTCAGAATGTCTCTCCATTCTTAAATGTAAAGTTTCTAATCCTTGTAAAAATAAAAAAGAATTAAAAGGAGAAACTGTAGGACCTAAATCTCTCATTAATGTTACTCTAGCTTTTATAATATATGCAATATTTCCTAATGGTTTCAGAGCTTCAACAAAATTTATTCCATGATAACTAGGATCTGGCTCTGAAATTAAAGGAAATTTTCCATTGGTCCAATCAAAATTTCCAGAATCAACAATAATTCCACCTAAAGAAGTTCCGTGCCCACCCAAAAATTTAGTTGCTGAGTATACAACAATATCAACCCCATAATCTATAGGCTTTAAAATATAAGGAGACGAAGTATTATCTAGAACAAAAGGAATCCCATTATCATGAGCAATTTTAGATATTCCTTCTAAGTCAGCTATGTCTAATTTTGGATTACCAATAGATTCCGCATAAACAGCTTTTGTTTTAGATGTAATTGCTTTTTCTAAAGCTTCCAAATCATTAGATTCAACAAAATTAACTTTTATTCCCAATCTAGCAAATGTATAATGAAAAAGATTATAAGTTCCTCCATAAAGATTATTAAATGCAACAATTTCGTCTCCAGATTGTGCAATATTTAATAAAGCAAGGCTTATTGCAGCTTGTCCACTAGAAGTTGCTAGAGCTCCAACTCCACCTTCTAACAAAGCAATTCTTTTTTCAAAAACATCTGTAGTTGGATTCATTAATCTTGTATAAATATTTCCAAATTCTGCCAATCCAAAAAGTTTTGAAGCATGATCTGTATCTTTAAATTGATAAGATGCTGTCTGATAAATAGGAACTGCTCTTGAGCCTGTCGTTGGATCAGGCTCTTGTCCTCCATGCAACAATATTGTTTCTTTTTTTAATTCATTATCTAATATACTCATATTATTCCTCCTTCTGCTACATAACCATAAAAACTTTCTTAATCATCTATAATTGCTATAGAATTAGTAGGAATTATACTTTATAAAAATAAATAGTCAAGAAATATTTAAAATTTCAAAATAAAATAAAAAAAACCGCTGACCAATAAATATTAATCAACGGTTTAAAAAAATAAGGGGTTTTTAAAAAAATATATTATAAAATTACATATTTTTTTCTGAATTCATCATCTTGCACATTTCCTTTTTTTTGGCACACATTCCTTTCCCTTCAAAAAAATCTTGTTTCCTATCTTCTTTACAATCTTTCATAAGTTTTTCATATGTATTGATAACTACAAATTGCAATTTTTGCTCATCATTCAAAATTTCTTTAATTTTGTTATTATTTTTATCTTTGATCTCCTCCATATCTTTTTTAAATTGATCCATCTTTGTTTTTTCTTCATCAAAACTACTTTTCAAAATTTCTTCAATTTTAGCTTTTTGGACATCTGTTAATTTCAAAATTTCCGATAACATATCGATCTTAGACTTTTTCATCTCGCACACCATAGGCTTTTTATTAGAATCATCTAAATTTTGTGGAACTGGTTTATCCATAGGTTTTGCACTAACTAAACTTAAAAAAGTAAAAACTGAAACGCTTGATAGAACTAAAAAATTTTTCATTTTCATTGTAAAATCTCCTTTAATTTAAATTTAAAATAATTTTATTTATTTAGACTCTTTTATAAAAAAAATGTTACAAATAAATTAATGATTATTGTTTAGAATTTTTTTAGATAAATTTATTAAATAAATTTATGCAGAGATTTTTATTTCAAATCTCTGCAATATTTAAATAAAATATTGTTATATATTTTAAATTTTGAGTAAAGCCTGTTCTATATCTTCAATTATATCATCAACATTTTCTAGTCCAACCGAAAATCTAATAAGCCCAGGATTAATTCCTGCCGCAACCAATTGCTCATCTGTTAATTGTCTATGCGTAGAACTGGCTGGATGTAAAACGCAAGTTCTAATATCTGCTACATGGACAACATTTGAAGCTAATTTCAAACTATCCATAAATTTTACAGCATTTTGTCTGCCACCTTTAATTGTAAAAGAAATAACCCCACTACATCCTTTTGGTAAATATTTTTTTGCTAATTGGTTGTATTTATTATTTTTTAAAGCTGGATAGTTTATGCTTTCTATTTTATCACTTTTTGCTAAAAATTCTGCTACCATTTCTGCATTCTTACAATATCTCTCCATCCTCACTGATAATGTTTCTAATCCTAGATTCAATAAAAAAGCATTTTGTGCTGAAGGATATGTCCCAAGATCTCTAATAAGCTGAACCCTAGCTTTTACAATATATGCTGATTTCCCAAAATTTTTAGTATAAATTACTCCGTGATAAGAATCATCTGGATTCGTAAATTCAGAAAACTTTCCATTTTCCCAATCAAAATTTCCGCTGTCTATTATTACTCCTCCAACTAAAATTGCATGTCCATCCATATATTTTGTTGTTGAATGAATAACAATATCTGCTCCATACTCTATAGGCCTACAAAGAATAGGAGTTGCAAATGTATTATCAATAATTAATGGAACTTTATTTTTATGAGCAACTTTTGCAAATTTTTCTATGTCTAAAACTGTAATAGCTGGATTGGCTATTGTTTCTCCAAAAACAGCTTTTGTATTATCTTTAAAAACTTTTTGAAGCTCTTCTTCTGAACTTTCTGGATCTACAAAAGTACATTCTATACCAAATTTTTTTAAAGTAACTGCAAAAAGATTTATTGTCCCACCATAAACTGTAGAAGAACTTATAAAATGATCTCCAGCTCCTAAAATATTTAAAAGACTAATAAGAACTGCTGCTTGCCCAGAAGTTGTACAAAGAGCACCTACTCCTCCTTCCAAATCTGCAATCTTTTTTTCTACTGCATCAACAGTTGGATTTCCAAGTCTTGAATAAAAAAAACCATCTTTACTTAAATCAAATAACTTACCTATTTCTTCTGTAGAATCATATCTAAAAGTTGTGCTTTGATAAATAGGCAATGCTTGAGTTTCTCCATTCTTTGGAGTATACCCTGAATGTAAACATTTTGTTTCTATTTTCATTTGTTCCCTCTCATTAATTAATTTTCTATGAAATTTTCTAAATTTTTTGTATTATATGTAGAGAATATATATTTTAAAAATATATTTCAATACTTTCTATATTTTAATATTCTATTAAAAATTTACTTTTTTAAAAAGGTTTTTATGCAAAATAAAAATATTATTTTTCTAGATACAAATTCAAAAAACAATAAACAAAATAAATCCTACATATTTTTAAATCCTTTAGAGGAAATAATTGCATTTAATGAAAACGAAATATTTTCTGCATTTTCAAAAATAAATGAATTAGCAAAAAAATACTGGATTGTTGGATATATTAGATATGAAGCTGGATATTTTTTTACAAATATAGAAAAATTACAAAATTCAAAAAATATAAAAAAACCTTTGATTTGGTTTGGAGTTTATGATTCTCCTATTGAAATAGACAATAATATAAAAATAGAAAAATTTTTTTATAAACCTTTTATAAATATATTAGAAAATATTTCTTTTGATACTTATGATAAAAAAATATCTGAAATAAAAAAGGAAATAAAAAAAGGAAATACTTATCAAGTAAATTTTACTATTGAAAATTTTTTAAAAACTTATTGTTCTGAAGAAAATCTATATTTTTCATTAAGAGAACAACAAAAAACCTCTTATTCTGCATTTATACGAAATGATTTTGAAACAATTTTATCGTTTTCTCCTGAACTTTTTTTTGAAATAAACGAAAACAAAATATTTGTAAAACCTATGAAAGGAACTGTCAAAAGAGGAAAAACACAAAAAGAAGATGAATTCTTAGTTTCAAAAATATTATTAAATGAAAAAAATAAAGCTGAAAATATGATGATTGTTGATTTATTGAGAAATGATTTAGGGAAAATAGCAAAAAATGGAACTGTCCAAGTTGAAAAAAAATTAGAAGTAGAAACTCATAAAACACTTCACCAAATCACATCAACTGTTTCTGCAGAGCTAAAAAATTTAGATTATTTTGAAATATTCAAGGCTTTATTCCCTTGTGGATCTGTGACAGGAGCTCCAAAAATAGAAACTATGAAAATAATAAATAGGCTTGAAAAAAATGATAGAGATATTTATTGTGGAGCCATTGGATATATTTCTCCTAAAAAAAATAAAGCTGTATTCAGCGTCCCAATACGAATTTTACAAAAAGTTGAAAAAAGCAATTGGATTTACAAAGTTGGAGGCGGAATTACTTGGGATTCGACTTCAAAAGACGAATGGAATGAAATACAAACTAAAACTCTTTTTTTAAAAAAGAATTCAATAAATGATTTTTCTTTAATAGAAACTATGCTTTTAGAAAATAATAAAATTCTTTTTTTAGACGAACATTTAAATAGATTAAAAAATTCTGCAAACTTTTTTGAATTTAAATTAGATATTGAAAAAATAAAACTTGAATTGCTTAACATTAAAACTAAATATATAAAAACTATGATTAGATTTATTTTAAAAAAAGATGGAAATTATTCTTTTGAAAAACTTGAAATATATAACGATGAAAAAAATGAAAAGAAAGTAAAATTATCAAATATAATTTTAGACAAACAAAATATTTTTTTAAATCATAAAACTACATATAGACCTTGGTATGAAAAAACATCTCAAAAAATAAAAAACAATGAAATTTGGGATGAAATATTTATAAATCAAGATAATGAAATATGTGAAGGATCTAGAACAAACATTTTTGTAGAAATAAAAAATAAAATTTATACTCCTCCTTTGTCTGTAGGAATTTTAAATGGAATCCTTAGACAAAAATTAATCAAGGAAAATAAAGTAGAAGAAAAAATTCTTTATATAAAAGATTTAAAATCTGCAGAAAATATTTTTATGGGCAATTCTGTTAGAGGGCTTGTAAAAGTCATATTAGAAGATATTTCATTCTAAAAATAATTTTTATAAAATCTAATTTTCAAATTATCTCCAATAACTTGAAAATTTTCTATAAGTTTTTTTCTGTCACTAGAAAAATTCAATTCTCCTAAAATAGTTATTTCTCCGTTTAAAAATGTTTTTAAAAATTCTATATTTTCTTTACATATTATTTTATCTAAATCTGAATTATTTTTTGAAGTATTATTAAAAATAATACCTGATATATTCAAATTACGACTTTTTATTGATTCTATAGAAAGCAATGCTTGATTTATTGCTCCAAGCTTATTCTCCACAACTAAAATAATATCTAAATCCAAATCTTTTGCTATATCTATCAGAAAAATATTTTTATCTATGTTGATTTCTTTATAAGGAACTAAAACCCCACCAGCTCCTTCTACAAAAATAACATCCATATTTTTTTCATTTTCAAAAAATTTAAAAGAATTTTTTATAATATCTTTATCTATTTTTTTATTCTCTAACTTTGCTGACAAATGAGGAGATGCTGGAATTTCAAAAATATATGAACATAAATTTTTTTGTGTTTCTTCATCAAAATCTGAAAAAGTTTTATTTATAAATTCCAAATGTGTTTTTATATCTTCAGAGAAACTTTGATTCCCAGTTTGAACCCATTTTTGAGTTATAACTTTATATTTTTTATTATGGAAATAATTTAGCAATAAAGCTGTTATTATAGTCTTCCCAATATCTGTATTATTTCCTGTTATAAAAAATTTTTTCATTTTATGCCTTTATGATTTGTATATTTCACAAAAAATTAAATTATAAGTCGCAATTATTTCATCAGAAAAAAGTTTTCTATATATTTCTTCTAATAATGATAAATCTTTTTTTGTCCAAACTCTTTTTCTGTCAGTTTCATTTATATTTGTTCCTGTATTTTTTATGTTTATCAATAAATCTTTTATATTCAAAAATCTTTTTTTTATATCTATTTCTTTTATTTTAAAATTAAATTTCCCTTTCTTATCAAGGCAAAATCTTTCTAAAATTTCTTCATAACCAGCTTTATTTAAAAAGGTTTTTGCAACAATATTTCTTTCAACAATTTCATTTTGATTTTTGTATTTATAGAATTCTTTTAAAGATTCGTTTAACTCATAAAATGTTCTATTCCCAAAAGCAGAAAAAATAAAAATCCCTTTATTGTTCAAAAATTGGGTATAAAAATGTAAAACTTTTTCAAAATTTTTAAACCACTGAATTGTAGAATTTGATGCAATAATATCAAATTTATCTTCAACACAAAAAATCAACTCTTTTGAATTATTTTGTATTTTAAGTAATTCTTCAAAATTTTCCCCATCAGAGTTAAAAAAAAATATTTTTGGATTAATTTGAATCTTTTGATTCTGTTGAGCAACTTTTATCATTTCTTCAGAAATATCAAAAGCAAAAATTTGATAATTATTTATATTTTGAATTATTTTATCATTTAATAATTTTGTAAAATTTCCAGGACCACAACCGATATCCAAAACTTTTAAACTATTTAGATTTTTAAAAAAATCTAAATTTATTTCTTTTAATAAAATTTCTGCTATTTCATTTTGAACTATTGCATATTCTAAATAACTTTTTGATGCTTTAGAAAATTTTTCTGATATTTTTGACATTTAATTAAATCTAATTCCCTTTTTCTACAATTTTTAATTCGTCTTTCATTTTATTTTCAAAATCAAAATTTTTTAGACTTTTCGTATCTGCTAAATCAAACAATAATAAATTTTTTTCTTCGCAAAACAAACTCCCAGTCTCCAAATTAAAATCTAAAACATGTCCACCAAATTTATTTTCTTTATCTATAAAATGCAGATGAAATCCACCAACATTAATTTCTCTAAAATAGTTTGGGCAATAAAATCCAATTAATGTTCCATAAACATTATTTTTTTCAACAATTTTCTGATCTTGTTTAACGATATCAACTAACTTTCTATACGGCTTGCTTTGCTTTGGAACGCTTCTAACTTTAATATAATGAAAAAAACCTTCTAATTTTATCAAATAAAAACTATTTATATTAAAGTTTTTGTCTAAAACTAAATCTTGAAAACTTTTAAAATCATAATCTTTATAGTTTATTTTATCATTTTTATAGTTAATAAAAGAAACTGTCGCAAATGGAGTTTTCTCTTCATCTTTTACTTCTTCAATTTCACAATTTTCATTAGCTCTAAAACATTGTCCATTATTAACAATCATTTCTCCATCTAAATCTTCAAAAGTCCCTATTCCAGTATCTCCAAATTTTAATAAATCTTTTATTGCTATTTTTCCTTCATAATTACCAGCTAATAAAGCATCTATAAAAGAGATTTGATATATTTTTTTAAATTTATCCTGTGAAGAAAATCCAAAATTAATACAAAATAAAAAAACAAATAAAAATATTAAAACTTTTTTTTTATTTTTCATTTTAATTCTTAAATTTTAATTTTGTTTTATAAACTTGCTCTAATATCTCATTAAAAATTTTTTCTATTTCTTCATCTGTATATTCATATGAACTTTTATTCCCACAATTTCCAAAAATTCTTAATTTTTCTATTATTTCTTCTTTTCTTTTATATGCCAACCGTTGAAATCTATCTATCTTTTCATCCATAATAAAAATCCTCCTTTTATATCTATTTTAAAATCCCAAAAATTCTTTTAACATTATTTGTTGTAATTTCATCTATTTTTTTAACATCTATACATTTTAAATTTGAAATTTCTTCTCTCACAAAATTTAAAAAACTAGGCTCATTCCTTTTGCCTCTGTGAGGAACTGGTGGCAAATATGGACAATCTGTTTCTAAAACTATATTATCTAAATCAAAATTTTTAACTAAATCTTTTAAAGGCAAATTATTTTTATAAGTCAAAACTCCTGAAATTCCTAAAACAAAACCTTTTTTTACATAAAATTCTGCATCCTGCAATGTCCCAGAAAAGGCATGTATTATCCCTGATAAGCTATTATATTCTTTTAAAATTTTTTTTAAATCATCTTTTGCATCTCTACAATGTATAATAATTGGCTTACTTAAAGAAAGAGCTAGCTTTATTTGCTCCCTAAAAACTGTTTCTTGAATATCTCTTGGAGATAAATCCCTATAATAATCTAATCCTATTTCTCCTATTGCAATAATTTTTTCCAATTGACCCAAAGAATAAAATTTTTCTATTGTATTTTTAGTCATCTCCATTGCATTATGAGGATGTATTCCTATACTTCCAAAAAAATCGTCATTTTTTAAAACAAATTCTGCAACTTTTTCTGAATATGATTCATCATATCCAACCTCAATAAACTTAAAAACTCCTACATCTTTAGCTCTTTTTATCACTTTTTCTCTATCTATATCAAACTCTTCACTCAACAAATGAGTATGAGTATCTATAAACATAATCTGCCTCTTTATCAATTTCCTTAATCTTTTATTACTGTTACAAAATCTAAATTTTTTATATCTTCAAATGGATTAATAAAAACTTTTTTAATCATTCCATGATTTTCAAACATAACTTTAGAAATTTCTCCTATATATAAACCTGCTTGAAAAATCCCACCCAATCCTGAAGTAAAAACTTTTTCTCCGACTTTTATATCATTAACTTTCCCTATTATATTCATCTCTAGCTCATCTGAATTTGTTCCATTCACTATTCCAAAGATATTTTCTCTTGATATAACAGAAATTATATTTGAATCCATATCTGTTATAAGTAAAACTTTTGAATAATTATCATATACTTCTATAACTTGCCCTATTAATATTAAAGAATCATTATTAGAAACAGAAACTACAATATTTTTCTTGTTTATACCATTTTTTAATCCTTTATTTATTATAATTGCGGAGTACCAATCATCTACAGTCCGTCCAATTACTCTACAAGTCTCAGTTTTATTATCTATTTTTCTATTAATATCCAAAAATTTTAATAATGATTTATTTTCAGCTTCAAGTAAAAATATTTTATTTTGTAAATTATAATAATTTTTAAATTTTTCTTTTAGTATTTTATTTTCATCATATACATTTATCAAATCTCTAATATTTTCTATCTTTGAATTTGTATCTTTCACTAGTATCGACAATCTTGCTTCTGATGGAAAAATAATTAAATTTATCAAATTTTTTATATTGTAAAAAATATTTAGATTATTAAAAAATATTAATAATAAGCTTAATAATAACAAAAAACTATATAATTTATAAAAAAATTTTTCTTTATGTATTTTTTGTAATTTGTCCATTTAAATATCTTATTTATTTTAAAAAATAAGTCTAATTTAAAATTAAAAAATTTTTTATGATATTTTTTGATTGTTTTATGATGCAAATTTTTTGATTGTTTTACGAAAATATTAATACTTCATCTGTCTCATTAACTTTTTATTTCCAACCATTTCTTCTAAAAATTTTCCTGCTCCTAAAGCAACACAATTTAAAGGTTCTTCTGCAATAATAACAGGCAGATCTGTTTCATGTCTAATAAGGCTATCTAACCCTTTTAATAAAGCTCCCCCACCAGATAAAACAATTCCTTTATCTACCAAATCAGCTGATAATTCTGCTGGAATTCTTTCTAAAGTAGATTTTATCCCATCTATAACAGTTTTTATTGGCTCATTTAAAGCTTCTCTTATTTCTGCAGATGTTATAGTTATAATTTTCGGTAACCCAGAGATTAAATCTCTTCCTTTTACTTCCATACTTAACTCTTCTTCTAAATCATATACTGAACCTATAATCATTTT
>CAYQVV010000007.1:0-15146 GCA_964421155.1 uncultured Elusimicrobiaceae bacterium | reverse complement strand
ACTACAGATGGTTCTTTTAAAATAATTCCTGATCCTTTTAAAAAAACCAAAGTATTAGATGTCCCTAAATCCATTCCTAAATCAAAAGAAAACATATTGGATATTTTTGATAAAAACACTTTTTTGCTCCCTTAAGAAATTAATTTTATACAACAAACTGGAGCATTATCAGAAATTCTATTTCCTAATTTTATCAATTTAACAAAACCACCTTCTCTATCTTTGAATCTAGGAACCAATTCATTAAATAATTTCAAAAGAACTTCTTTTTGTTGAATATCTTTTCTAACCTTTCTTCTAGCATTAACATCATCTTTTTTTGCATCAGAAATTATTCCATCTATAAAACTTTTTAAGCTTTTTGCTTTAGCTTCTGTTGTTTTAATTGATTCATATTTTATTAAACTACAAGCCAAGTTTCTATATAAAGAAACTCTGTGTCCTGTTTTTCTTCCTAACTTTCTACCTGCTTTTGTTCCAGACATATCCTTTAACTCCTCTAAAATCTATTTTTTTAAATCTTCTAATTCTAGGCCTAAATTTAATCCCATTTCTTGCAATTTTTCTCTGATTTCATCTAATGATTTTCTACCAAAATTCTTATAAGTTAGTAGTTCAGATTCTTTCTTAGTTATTAAATCTTTTATAGTCTTTATTCTTGCACTTTTTAAACAATTTGCGCTTCTAACAGATAATTCTATTACATCTACAGATTGATCTATTAATTTTTCTATATTATTTTCTTTATCATCTACTTTTATTTCTTTTACTTCTTTAGGAGTTTTTGTGTATTTAACTAAAAAATCCTTCTCTTCTCCAGAATTAACAAAAATATCCATAGAATCTTTTAAAATTTTTGCCGAAAAAGATAAAGAATCTTCTGGAGTTATTGTTCCATCTGTCCAAATTTCAATTATTAACTTATCAAAATCTGTTATATTACCAACTCTAACATTATCTATTTCATAATTAACTCTAACAACAGGAGTAAATATAGCATCTATTGCAATAGCATTTGCTGGAAGATTTGTTTTGTCTTGTTCTTCTACTGGTAAATAGCCTCTACTTCTATTTATAAATAATTCCATATCTAATTCACCATTTAAATCTAAATTAGCTATAACTAAATCTTTATTTACAACTTCTAAATCAGAATTAATTTCAATATCTCCTGCCAATACAGAACCGTCTCCCTTTTTATGTAATCTCAATATTTGAGTATCATATGTTTCGGTTTTTGATTTAAATCTAACTGACTTTAAATTTAAAATAATTTTCATAACATCTTCTCTTACTCCAGGAATAACTGAATATTCATGAGAGATGCCTTTAATCTTTATTGCTGTAATTGCATTCCCTTCCATAGAAGATAACAAAATTCTTCTTAAAGAATTTCCTATTGTATTTCCATATCCACTTTCAAAAGGTTCTGCTATAAACTTACCATAGTTTGGAGTTAAAGAATCCATATCTACTTGTAAATTATTTGGTATTATCAATTTTTTTAGTTTAGACATAAAACAAATCCATCCTTTATGCTATTTAGAATATAATTCCACAATTAATTGCTCATTTATTTGAACTGTTATATCTTCTCTATTTGGAATTCTAACAACTTTCACTTCCAATTTGTCTAGATCCATTGTTAACCATGAAGGAATAACAAATGTTTGTTCTGTTTCTTCTTTTAATTTTTTTATTACTAAAATCTCTTTACTTGTATCTGATACTTTTATCAAATCTCCTTCTTTTACCAAATATGAAGGAATATCTAATTTCTTTCCATTTATTAGAATATGACCGTGAGTAATAAACTGTCTAGCTGTTTGTTTAGATTTAAATAATCCTGATTTTATAAGAACATTATCTAATCTTCTCTCTATCAAAACAAGTAAATTTTCTCCTGTTCTTCCAGACATTTTTTCTGCCATTTCAAAATATCTTTTAAATTGAGTCTCTAAAACACCATAAAATCTTTTAGCTTTTTGTTTTTCTCTTAACTGAAGCCCATACTCTGATACTTTAAATTTTTTAGATGCTCCATGCTGTCCTGGGGCAAAAGGTCTTTTTTCCATAGCACATTTATAAGAACTACATCTTTCTGCTTTTAAAAATAATTTTGTACCTTCTCTTCTACATAATCTACAAACAGAACCTATATATCTAGCCAACTTAATCCTCCTTAATTTTTCTATACTCTTCTTTGTTTTGGTGGTCTACATCCATTGTGAGGGATTGGAGTCACATCCTTTATAGATATAACATTTAACCCTGCAGCTTGAATAGCTCTAATACTTGTCTCTCTCCCTGATCCAGGTCCTTTTACATTAATATCAACATTTCTTATTCCAAAATCAAATGCTTTTTTTGCAACCTCTTCAGCCGCTTGTTGTGCTGCAAATGGAGTTCCTTTTCTTGTTCCTTTAAAACCAACAGCTCCAGAAGATGCCCAACATAAAGGTTCTCCAAATTCATTTGCAATTGTAATAATTGTATTATTAAAAGAAGATTTTATAAAAACTCTTCCATTAACAGTCACTTTTGCTTTTAAAGCTTTCTTTGTTTTTTTATTACTAGTTGTTACTGCCACGAGTATTTATCCTCCAAATTTTTTTCAAAATTAAATTTATTTACCTACAGGTCTATTTAATTTAACTGCCATACTTTTTTTGCCTCTTCTAGTTCTAGCATTTGTCTTTGTTCTTTGCCCTCTACATGGCAAATTATTTTTATGCCTTAAACCTCTATATGACTTAATATCTCGCAATCTTCTTATGTTTTGAGATATTTCTCTTCTTAAATCTCCCTCAACTTTAAAGTTTTTTGTTATAATATTTGTTAATTTCCCAACTTCTTCTTCTGTCAAGTCTTTAATTCTAGTATCGAAATTAACTCCTGCTTCTTGCAAAATAGCTTTTGAAGTTTCTCTCCCTATACCATAAATATAAGTCAAGCCAATTTCTACTCTTTTATTTTTAGGTAAATCTATACCTACTATTCTCGCCATTAAAAACCTCCAATTATTTACCCTTGTTTTTGTTTATGTCTAGGATTTTCACATATAACTCTCAAAATGTTTTTTCTTTTTACTATTTTACATTTTGCACACATTTTTTTTATTGATGCTCTAACTCTCATTAATTCCTCCAATTATTTCTCTCTATATGTAATCCTACCTCGTGTTAAATCATATGGGGATAATTCCATTTTTACTTTATCACCAGGTAAAATTTTTATAAAATTCATTCTCATTTTTCCTGAAATATGAGCTAAAATTTTATGTCCATTTTCAAGCTCAACTTTAAACATTGCATTTGGCAGTGCCTCTAAAATAATTCCTTCTACTTCTATCTTATCATTATTGCTCATTTATGCCTCATTTAAATTATTGTTAAAATTTCTGGACCATCTTTAGTTACTAAAACTGTATGCTCAAAATGGGCAGAATTTTTTCCATCTTTTGTAACAACAGTCCAATTATCTTTTAAAATTTTAGTCTGCCAAGTTCCAACATTAACCATTGGTTCAATAGCAAAAACCATTCCTTCTTTTATTTTTAGACCAGTATTTTTTTTTCCATAATTTAAAATTTCAGGAGCTTCATGCATATTTCTGCCTATTCCATGCCCAGTATATTCTAAAACCACAGATAATCCATTATTTTCAACAAAACTTTGTATTGCTTCCCCAATATCCCCTAATCTGTTATCTATTTGAACTTTTTGAATTCCTTTTAATAATGAATTTTTTGTTACATCTATTAATTTTAAATTTTCTTCAGATACTTTTCCTATTGGAAGTGTTATTGCCATATCTGCACAATAATTATCATAAAATAAACCTATATCTATAGATAATATATCCCCTTCTTTCAAAAATCTATTAAAACTAGGGATCCCATGTACTATTTCATTATTTATAGAAGAACAAATTGTCGCAGGAAAACCATTATATCCTAAAAAAGCAGGTTTAGCATTCTCACTATGAATTAAATCAAAAGCAATATTATCTAAATATTTTGTTGAGATATTCTCTTTTACTTCTTTTTGTAAAATATCTAAAATTTTGGCAAGTTTTCTACCTGCTAATCTCATTTTTTCTATTTCTTCAAAATTTTTGATTTTAATAGACATTATAATTATCCGATATTAGAAAATATATAATTAGATATATTTTCTATAGTATCATTAGCATTAATATTTAACAATATCCCTTTTTTTGAATAATAATCTATTAAAGGCAAAGTTTCTCTAAAATAAACATTGATTCTCTTTTTTATAGTTTCTTCATTATCATCTGTTCTGATTTCCAAAGAATTTTGCCCACAATTAGGACAAGTATTATTATCTATTTTATGAATAAAAACATTAAATTCTTTCCTACAACTTATACAAACTCTTCTACCTAAAATTCTTTTTATTATATCATCTTCTGTTAGATTTAAGTATAAAACATTTTTCATATTTAAATCTTTTGTATTTAAAAACTCATCTAAAAACTCTGCTTGTTTGATATTTCTAGGAAATCCGTCAAAAATATAATTTTTGTTCTTTTCTATATTAAGAGTCAATAATTTCTGTATTATTTCATCATTAACTAATTGTCCACTTTCTATAATATTTTTTATATCACGACCCAAATCTGTTTTTTTTTCTATTTCTTTTCTCAACATATCACCTGTGGAAATGTGAATATAATTATATTTTTCTGTTATTCTTTTTGCTTGAGTCCCTTTTCCACTTCCAGGAGCTCCAAATAAAACTATTAAATTACTCATTTTATATTAAAATATCTCCCTTTTACTCTTCCTTTATCTAAAAACCCTTCATAATGTCTATTAATTAAATGAGACTCTAATTGTCCTAAAGTATCTAAAGAAACACCCACAACTATCAATAAAGCTGTTCCTCCAAAATAAAAAGGAATATTAAAAAAACTCCTTAAAATATCTGGCATTATTGCTAACAATGCAATAAAAATAGCTCCAAAAAAAGTAATTCTTATAATAATATTTTCTATATACTTAGCAGTTTCATCTCCAGGTCTTATTCCAGAAATAAAACCTCCTGATTTTTTCATATTTTCCGCCAAATCATATGGATTAAAAGTTATAGAAGTATAAAAATAACAAAAGAAAACTATTAATAATCCATATACTAAATGATACAAAGCTCCTGATTTTTGCCACAATGAAAAAACTAATTTAGCCATAGGAGCTTCTGGAAAAAATTGAGCTATAGTAATAGGAAAAGATATAATAGAAATTGCAAAAATAACAGCAACCACACCAGATTGATCTACTTTAATTGGTAAAAAAGAAGTTTGCCCACCTGCAACAATTTGATTATTAGCTCCTTTTTTAGGATATTGAATTGGAATTCTTCTTTGTCCCTGTTCTACTTTTACAACTAATGCAGTTACAACAATAATTATAGCTAAAATAATTATTATTTTCAACAAAGAAATTCCATCACTTTGCAATAGTAAAAAAATATTTTTTACAGCCCCTGGCAATCTATCAACAATTCCTGCAAAAATTATAATAGATATTCCATTACCAATCCCTTTTTCTGTAACTTGTTCTCCCATCCACATAATAAAAACAGTCCCTGTTGTCAATGTTAAAACAGATAAAAGTTGAAAACTAAGTCCTGGGTCTAAAACTACAGGATTTCCATTAGGAGCTCTCATAGCTTGAATCATAAAAGTTAAACCCAAAGACTGAATTATCCCTAAAACTAATGTTCCATATCTTGAAATTTGAATTAATTTTTTTCTACCAGATTCTCCCTCTTTTGAAAGCTTTTCAAAATAAGGAATTATTGTTTGTAATAATGACATGATAATGGAAGCATTAATATATGGCATTACTCCCATAGAAAATATTGAAAATTTATTCAAAGCTCCACCTGAAAACATATCTAAAAAACCAAATAATGTATTACTTTGATTAGCAAAAAAAGCTTTTAACGCCTCACCATCTATTCCAGGTGTTGGAATCGCAATTCCTAATCTATAAACAGCTATGATAATCAATGTAAAAAATATTTTTTTTCTTAATTCTGGAATTTTAAAAACTTCTGTTAAATTTTTAATCATAATACAAATTATTCCTTTTATTATGCTATAATTTCTATACTACCTAATTTCTCTTCTATTTTAATCTTTGCAGATTTAGATATAGCATGTGCTTCAATATTTTTTTTTGTTGACAAAAAACCATTTCCTAATATTTTAATTTTTTCATTTTTTTTCAAAATATTTAATGCTAAAAAATCTTCTATTGTAACATTGTCTTTGTTAGCAAAATTTTTATCTATAAAATCTAGATTAACTACAACAAAATCTTTTTTAAAAGGATAATTAGAAAAACCTCTTTTAGGAATTCTTCTAACTAAAGGCATTTGTCCACCTTCAAAACCTAATCTAACTCCACCACCACTTCTAGAATTTTGACCATTAGCACCTCGTCCAGCTGTTTTCCCTAAACCTGAACCATATCCTCTTCCTACTCTTTTTCTTGACTTTTTAGATCCTATAGCAGGTTTTAATTCTGACAAGTTCATATATAATTCTCCTAAATTTTTTTTAATTAGCCTTTTTTAAATTATTAACTTTTTCTCTTACTTGTAAATTTTCTAAAGCTTTTAATGTAGTATAAACAACATTAAAAGGATTATTGCTTCTTAATGATTTACTTAATATATCTTTATATCCCGCAGCTTCTAATACAGCTCTAACAGATCCTCCTGCAATAATACCAGTTCCAGGAGCAGCAGGTTTTAACAAGACTTTTCCTGCTCCACATTCAGCTATAATTTCATGAGGAATTGTTGTTCCATTTATAGGAACATCTATCATGCTTTTTCTAGCTAATCTCACTGCCTTTTTTATTGCCTCTTGAACCCCTTTTGCTTTCCCTAATCCACACCCAACTTTCCCAGCTTCATCTCCAACAACAACTAAAGCATTAAATCCAAATCTTTTTCCACCTTTAACAACTTTAGTTACTCTATTAACAACAACTAAATTTTCTTTTAAATTTTTTTGATCTTTTTTTAAATCTAAAACTTTCTCATTGTTATCTGTATTTTCTACCACAAAAAACTCCTTATTCTAATTAAGTAATTATTTTTATTTTAAAAATTTATTCCTTTTTCCCTAACAGCATCAGCAAAAGCCTTTACTTTTCCATGATACAAATATCCATTTCTATCAAAAACTAATTTTTCAATTCCATTTTCTTTCAATTTATCTCCAACTAATTTTCCAAAAAGAACTGCAACATCTTTATTTTTAAAACTCTTTGTATTTATATCTTTATTATTTAATGTTGTCATAGAAAAAAGAGTTTTATTTTCTGAGTCATTTATGATTTGCGCATATAAATATTTTAATGTTTTAGTAAACAATAATCTAGGTCTATCTGTTGTTCCTGATATTTTTTCTCTAATTCTAAAAACCCTAACAGCTCTTCTTATATTTTTATTTCGTTTTATTTTATTATCCATAATTCCCTCATTTGGTAAGATAGTAATTTTATTTTTTGCTAGAAGCAGACTTTCCTGCTTTTCTAATTATTTTTTCATTTAAATACATTATACCAGTCCCTTTATATGGTTCTGGAGGTCTAACAGCTCTAATATCAGCAGCAAAACCACCTAATATCAATCTATCTTGTCCATCTAATATTATTTGATTAAGCTTAGCATCCAATTTTACTTCTATTCCAGATGGAATATCTAATTCAACAGCATGAGAATATCCTACATTCAAAACAATTTTTTTACCATTTAAAGCTGCTCTAAAACCAACACCTTTTATTTGCAAAATCTTTTGAAAAGGTTTTTTAAACCCTGAAATAGAATTAAACAATAATTTTCGAACTAAACCATGCAATGCTTTAGTTTTATTATTTTCATTTTCTCTTTTTACTGTTATAATATTATTTTCAAAAAAAACATTAATATTTTCTGGAATAATAATTTCAGAAGTAATTTTGCCATCTGAAATTTTAACTTTATCCAAAATTTCTACTTTTAAATTATTTGGAACATTTATTTCTTGTTTTCCTATTCTGCTCATTATTAATACCAATCCTTTTTACCAAATATATCCTATTACTTCTCCACCTACTCGCAACTTTCTAGCTTCCTTATCTGTCATTAATCCTTTTGAAGTTGAAACTAACGCTATACCAATTCCTGATCTAACTTTTTTAATATCATCTATATTTCTATATATTCTTAATCCTGGCTTACTAATTCTTTGTATATTGGTTATAACACTATCTTTATTTACAGAATATTTTAAAAATATCTGAAAACTTTTTTTTGCATCTAGCTCTAATTTTTTGTAGCTTTTTATATATCCTTCTTTATATAAAATCTCTAAAATATTTTCTTTTATTTTAGATGCTGGTACTTCTAAAACTTCTTTTTTTTTCATACTAGCATTTCTGATACATGTAAACATATCTGCTATTGGATCTGAAACTGACATTATATCCTCCCTTTTTACCAACTTGCCTTTTTTATTCCTGGGATTTCGCCATTATAGGCTCTTTCTCTAAAACATATTCTACAAATACCGAAATCATTCAAAAAACCTCTAGGTCTACCACAAATTCTACATCTATTATATTTTCTAGTAGAAAATTTAGGGTCTAGTTTTTGTTTAACAATCATGCTTTTTCTTGCCATTTATTTTATTCCTCCATATTTATTTTTTCTTTTTAAATGGCATTCCCATTTGTAGTAACATATCTCTGCTTTCTTCTATGTTTTTTGTAGAAGTAACAAAGGTAATATTCATACCTCTAGATTTATCTGATTTATCTAAATCTATCTCTGGAAATATATACTGTTCTTTTATTCCTAAGTTATAGTTACCATTTTTATCAAAAGAATTATAGTTTATCCCTTGAAAGTCACGAATTCTAGGCATTGCTATATTAACAAGTCTATCAAAAAACTCATACATTTTTTTCCCTCTTAAAGTTACCATACATCCTATAGACATCCCCTCTCTTAATTTAAAATTAGAGATAGATTTCTTAGCTTTTGTAATAACAGCTTTCTGCCCTGAAAGCAAACTTAATTCGTTTACAGCTATTTCTACAGATTTTGGATTATCTTTTGCCTCTCCCAAACCGATATTAATAACTATTTTTGTCAACTTAGGACATTGCATTATATTTTTATATCCAAACTTTTTTGTCAAATTGTTTACAATATTTTCTTTATAATTATTTAATAAACGAGACATTTTTTTACCTTCCTAAACTAAATTATAATTTCTCCACATTTTTTACAAACTCTTACTTTTTTTCCATCACTAAGGATATCTTTTTTTATTCTAGTCGGTTTATTACATTTATTACAAACTATCATAAGCTTTGATGAATTTAAAGGATTTTCTTTTTCAATCAATCCTCCATTATTTTCCCTATTCGGCTTAACTGATTTTTTTACTAAATTAATATTTTCTACCAACACTTTTGAAGTCTTTTTAAAAATTTTCTTTACTTCTCCAGTCTTCCCCTTATCTTTTCCAGATAAAACAACAACAGTATCTTTTGTTTTTATATGCATATTCTCCCCTCTCATTATAATACTTCAGGAGCTAAAGATATTATTTTCATATAATTTTTATCTCTCAACTCTCTTGGAATAGGTCCAAATATTCTAGTACCTTTTGGTTCATTGTTATTATTTATAATAACAACTCCATTCTCATCAAATCTTATATAAGAACCATCTTGTCTTTTATAATTTCTTTTTAACCTAACGACTACAGCTTTTTCAACAGTCCCTTTTTTAACTCCAGCACCTGGGATAGCATCTTTAACAGCTACTACTATTATATCTCCTATAGTTGCATACCTTTTCTTGCTTCCACCTAAAACCTTTATACACATAACTTTTTTTGCACCGGAATTGTCTGCAACATTCAATATCGTTTGTTGTTGTATCATTTTATTTCCCTCTTATTTTATATTGAAGCCTTTTTTAATATCTTAAAAAGCTCCCAAGATTTTTTTGCACTAATAGGTCTCAAATAAGAGATTTCAACTTCATCTCCCATTTTTGATGTATTTTCTTCATCATGAACCATATATCTCGTTGTTTTTGTAACAATTTTATCATATAAAGAATGTTTAACTCTTCTAGTTACAGCAACAACTCTTGTCTTTTCCATTTTATCACTAACAACAATTCCTTGTAATATCTTTTTCTTTTTCGTTTCCATTAAAAATATCTCCATTATTATATAAACTATTTTATATTCTTTTCGTTGATTATTGTTTTTAATCTAGCAATGTCTTTTCTAATATTCTTTAATTCCATAGTATTTTTCAAAACTGTAGTTTTATGTTTAAAACTTAATTTAAACTTTTTTTGCTTTAATTCTTCTATTTTAGCATTTATTTCTATATTAGACATTTCTCTTATTTCTAATAAGTTCATTTATTATACCACCTGTTTCTTAATAAATCTTGTTTTTATTGGTAATTTATGAGAAGCTAATCTCATAGCCTCTTTAGCTAAATCCTCTGTCAATCCTTCTATTTCAAATAATATTCTTCCAGGTTTAACTACAGAAACCCAAAATTCTGGACTTCCTTTTCCTTTTCCCATTCTAGTTTCTGCAGCTGTTTTTGTGACAGATTTATGAGGGAAAATACGAATCCACATATTTCCACCTTTCTTTGAATATTTACTTAAAGCAACTCTAGACGCTTCTATTTGTTGACTTTTAATCCATCCAGGTTCTAATGCTTGCAAAGCATATGTTCCAAATGCTATATAATCTCCACCCTTTGCATTCCCTTTCATTCTTCCTCTTTGGAGTTTTCTATATTTAGTTTTACTAGGCATTAACATAAATTTATCCCTCAATCTTTCTTTTATTATTATATATAAATTATTTTCCTTCAACTGATTCTGTTGGTTGCGATATATTAACTTCAAAACTAGGTCTTTCTAAAAATTCTTTATGAAAAACCCAAACTTTTATTCCTATTTGTCCATAAGTTGTATAAGCTTCAGCAAAACCATATTTCACATCTGCTCTAAATGTTTGAAGGGGAACTCTTCCTTCTCTAGCCCACTCTGTTCTAGCTATTTCTGCACCACCAAGTCTTCCTGATATCATAACCTTAACACCTTGAGCTCCTAACTTAATCACTCTTTCCATAGATTTTTTCATAGCTTTTTTATAAGATACTTTTTTTTCTATTTGCAAAGCAAGAGTTGTTGCTATTAATTGAGCATCTAATTCAGGATTTTTGATTTCAACTATATTAACAAAAGTTTTTTGTTTTGTCAATTTTTCTGCCATATTTTTTAAAGCTTCTACATCTGCACCTTTTTTCCCAATAATAACACCTGGTCTTGCAGTATTAATATTTAATCTAACATATTTTCCTGCTCTCTCTATAACAACAGAAGAAATTCCTGCTGTTCTATATTTTTTATTTATAAACTGTCTTATTTTATAATCTTGCTCAACAAAATCTGCAAAATTTTTTCTTGCAAACCATTTTGAATCCCAATCATAAATATACCCAATTCTTAAACTCTTAGGATGAACTTTTTGTCCCACTAAAATATACCTCCGTTTATATTCGTTCTAATTTTAAAGTAACTATACAGGTTTTTTTTCTAAACATCATTGCTCTACCTTGAGGACCAGGTCTCATTCTTTTCATCATCATCCCCTGATTAACAAAAGCTTCTTTTATTATAAGATTTGAAGGTTCTTCTTTCATATTATTAACCCCTGATTTTACAGCTTTCAATATATCAGAAGCAACATATTTATTTGCAAATGTTAAAATTCCTATTGCCTTGTCTGCCCTTTTTCCTCTAATTAAATCTATAACTTGACCTGCTTTTCGCCAACTAGTTCTCAAGTATTTAATTTTTGAAATATTTGTACTCATAATTTTTCCTCTATAAAATTTTATTTCTTACTACCTGAATGCCCTCTAAAAGTTCTTGTTGGAGCAAACTCTCCTAATTTATGACCTACCATACTTTCTGTTACAAAAACAGGCAAAAAATTTTTTCCATTATGAACATTGAATGTATGCCCCACAAATTCTGGAGAAATTGTAGTATTCCTAAACCAAGTCTTAATAGGTTGTTTTTTCCCTTTTTGGTCAATGTCTTCTATTTTTTTCATCAATCTTTGATCTATATAAGGTCCTTTTTTTGTAGATCTTCCCATCTAATATCTCCTTAAATTATTTTGCTTTTTTCCTTCTAATTATAAACTGATCTGAGTATTTAACTTTTCTAGTTTTGTATCCCTTAGCTGGTTGATTCCATGGAGATCGTGGTTGATTATTTCCTTTACTCTTTCCTCGTCCTCCTCCATGAGGATGATCTACTGAATTCATTGCTGTTCCTCTAACTGTCGGTCTAATATCCATATGTCTTTTTCTTCCAGCTTTTCCTATAACGACTTTTTCTTGATCTATATTTCCTATTTGCCCTACTGTAGCCATACATTCTTTGTAAACCATTCTAATTTCGCCAGAAGGCATTCTTAACTGAACAAATCTGCCTTCTTTTCCTAAAATTTGAGCAGAAGCTCCTGCAGATCTAACTAATTGTCCTCCTCTTCCTCTTTTGAGTTCTACATTATGAACAATAGTTCCATCAGGGATAGAATATAAAGGCAATGTATTTCCTAATTTTATAGAAACATTTTCTCCTGAAACAATAGAATCTCCAACTTTTAATCCAAAAGGAGAAAGAATATATCTTTTTTCTCCATCTATATATTGTATTAAAGCAATATTTGCAGTTCTATTAGGATCATATTCTATTCCAACAACTTTTCCTTCTATATCAAATTTATCTCTTTTAAAATCAATAAATCTATATCTTCTTTTTGCACCACCACCTTGGTGTCTAACAGTGACTCTTCCATCGCTATTCCTTCCACCTTTCTTAGTTAAAGGCAACAATAATGATTTTTCAGGAGTTTTTTTTGTTATTTCAGAAAAATCATTTACAGTCATTCCTCTTCTTCCAGGAGTCGTTGGATTATATTTAATTATTCCCATTTATAAAACCTCTCTTTCTTATGCTTCTTCTATAAAATTAATTTGAGAATCTTTCTTAAAAGTAACGATGGCTTTTTTCCAGTCATTTCTTTTTCCTTCAAATTTACCCATTCTTTTTTTCTTGCCTTCATAGTTAATCGTATTTACAGAAATAGCTGTAGCATTAAATATTTCTTTTAACGCCTTTTTTATTTCTATTTTTGAAGCATCTTTATGAACTTGAAAAATATATTTATTATTTTCTTTCATAAAACTTGACTTCTCTGTAAACATTGGTTTAACTAAGATATTATGCTTATCCAATATTGCCATTTTTATTTACCATCCCCAAATTTTTGATTTAAAAATTCAATACTTTCTTTATCTAAAACTAATTTCTCACAATTCATGACATCATATATATTTATATTACTTATATATGCCAAATCCAAATTAGAAATATTTTTAGTAGCTCTAACAAATTTTTCTTCTTTTTCTTTAATTACAAATAATGTCTTTCCTAATAAATTCAATTTATTTAAAACTTCATTTACCTGTTTTGTTTTTTCTATATTATTTTTTGTAAAATTATCAACTGCAATTATTTCACTGTTTTCTAATTTTAATAATAAAGAATATAAGAATCCTTTTCTTCTCTTTTTTTCAGGCATAGAGTATGAATAATCTCTAGGCTTAGGACCAAAAGTTATTCCTCCATGTCTCCAAAGAGGCGATCTATTGCTTCCAGATCTTGCTCTTCCAGTTCCTTTTTGTTTCCAAGGTTTTTTCCCTCCACCTGACACTTCCGATCTATCTTTGGTACAAGAAGTCCCCTGTCTTTGATTCGCCAAATAATTAATTACACATTCATGTATTAAAGTAGTATCTATACATTCTACTTCAATATTTGGTAAAAAATCTATTTTTCCTAACTCTTTTCCTTCAATATTTATTAAAGACAATTCCACTGGTCATTACCTCTTTTTATTTAATTTAACTTCTGTTTTTATTTCCACTTCAGCTTTTTTCTTTTTTAAAGCTTTTATAGTTTGTTTAATTTGTATATAGGACCCTTTAATTCCAGGCACTGAACCTTTCAATAAAATCAATTTATCATTTACATCTATATCTACTACTTCTAATTTTTGAACAGTTACTTGATCACAACCACAATGTCCTGCCATTTTAATACCTTTAAAAACTCTTGAAGGATATGAAGAAGCACTCAATGCTCCACCTCTTCTTCTATATTCACCATTTCCATGACTTGCAGGAAGCCCATTAAAATTATGTCTTTTCATAACTCCAGTATATCCTTTTCCTTTTGTTATTCCAATAACATCTACATAATCACCTTTTTCAAAAACATCTACTCCTATTTCTTGCCCTAAGCTATATGAAGAAATGTTTTTTTCTTCTAATCTAAATTCTTTTACAAATTTAGGACAATCCCCATTTCCGATACTTTTAAACAATCCTTTATATGGTAAAGAAACTGCTTTTTCTTTTTTTAATCCATATCCAATTTGAACAGATGTATAACTATTTTTTTCTAAAGTTTTAATATCAGTTACCCAACATTTATCTACTTTAATAACAGTTACAGGAAGAATTCTTCCTTTTTCATCAAAAATTCTTGTCATTCCGACTTTCGTCCCTATTATACTTTTCATTTTTTCCACCTTACAACTTAATCTCTACATCTACACCAGCTGGTAAATCTAATTTCATTAAAGCATCTACTGTTTGTGCAGTTGGTGTCAATATATCTAATAATCTTTTATATATTTTCATCTCAAATTGTTCTCTAGACTTTTTATGAACATGCACAGATCGTTGAATAGTATATCTCTTAACCCTTGTAGGCAAAAGAATTGGACCTGCTATATTAGCTCCTGTTCTTTTAGCTGTTAAAACCAATTCCTTCAAAGATTTATCTAACATTCTATAATCATATGCTTTTAATTTTATTCTTATCTTTTGTTCAATTGCCATGATTTTAAAATTCTCCATTTTTTTTCTTTATTATTTTAATTAAGCTAAAATTTCGCTTATTACTCCTGCTCCTACTGTTTTTCCACCTTCTCTA
>CAYQVV010000006.1:9209-27802 GCA_964421155.1 uncultured Elusimicrobiaceae bacterium | reverse complement strand
TTGAATCAAAAATATCAGAAGCTGTAACTTTAAAAATATTTCTGATTTCTTCTACTGTCAAATCTGGATTTACGGAAAAAATCAATGCTGCAACACCAGAAACAACTGCTGTTGCCATAGATGTGCCATTCATATATTGACATTTATTATTTGGCATCAGAGAAAACATGAAAGTTCCTGGAGCTGAAATATCTATTTCTGTCCCATAATTAGAATTATTTAATTTTACATTACTTTTATCTAAAGCTGAAACTGCTATAGTTTTTTCATATTTTGCTGGATAATCTACAAGACTAGAATTATTATTACCACTAGCACAAACCATTAAAACATCATTTTCATATGCATAATTTACAACAGCTTCATAATAACTACTACTATTTGTTCCTCCAAAACTCATATTAATAACAGAAGCTCCATTATTAACTGCATAAGCTATTGCCTCTTCTACATTATAAAAACCCTCATTATCTCCTGTTTTCATAACTTTTAATGGCATTATTTTTGAATTCCAAGATATCCCCGCTATAGCAAGACTATTATTGCCTTTTGCCCCAATTATTCCTGAAACATGAGTCCCATGATCTTGAAGTAACCCTTCACTATTAGAAGTATCAATATTAGGCATAACATTATTATTTGCATCTCCAAAATTCCAACCATTTATATCGTCTACATATCCATTTCCATCATCATCTATTCCATTATTAGCAATTTCTCCAGAATTTATCCAAACATTATCTTTTATATCAACATGATTTATATCTAACCCATCATCTACAACTGCTACAATAATATCAGAATTCCCTTGAGTTAAATCCCAAGCTTTTTTTATATTTATATCTTTAACTAAAGTATTATCATAGTCTATTCCACTTAAATACCACTGAGTAAATTTGTTATCATTCAACGAAGGCATAAAATATTTATCATTAGGAACTATTTCTGACTTGTAATAAATATATCTTGGTTCTATCCATTCTATATTTTCATTTATAGATAAATCTTGTATTATATTTTCTAATTCAACCTCTTTATCAAATTTAAGTGTATATATATTTTGTAAATATTTAAAATCTTGGTTTTTTAAAGTATTTTTTTTTGTTAATTTTTTTAATGAAAAATTTATATTTTTAAAAACTTCATTAATTTCTGAAATTTTATACTTTAATTTATATTTTTCTATAAAATTATTTTTAATATTAGATTTTGTAAAAGATGAAGTATCTTTTACTTTTAAAATAACTTCTCCATCAATATAATTTTTTGATTCTTTTGCAAACAAAAAAAAATTGGAATAAAAAAACAAAAAAACTATAAAATTTATAATGAAAAATTTTTTTAATACATTAATGTGAATCATTATCATCTAAATATACTTCTTCTGATACTTCTTTTTCATCTTGAAAATCTTTTTCAAATAAATCCGAATACACCGAAAAATCATCTGGTTCCGTTCCTTTTACAAATGCTTCTGAATAAGAATCTTCATTTAACTCTAAAGCTTTTAGTCCTGTTTTTTTATCTATTGGAACAAAAACTATATCATCTGGAACTCTAAAATCTTTATATCCTTTATATTTCAAAGCTTCCAACATAAAATCTGACCAAATAGGTCCTGATAAATTAGCTCCAGTTTGATTACTCCCAATACTTTGAAGTTTATCATACCCCACCCAAACTGTAGCAACAATATCTGGAGAATATCCTATAAACCAAGTATCGCTAGAATCATTAGTTGTTCCAGTTTTTGCTGCCACTGGAACACCAACTCTAGTAGCGACTCTAGCTGTTCCATGTAAAACAACTCCTCTTAAAAGATTTGTCATAATATAAGCTGTTTTCTCTGGCAAAACAATTTCTTCTTTTGGAAAGTGCTCTTCCAAAACTTGACCAGAATTATCACATACTTTTATAATCATATATGGCTCTGTTTTTACCCCATAATTTGCAATAGTGTTATATGCCTTAGTTATTTCCAAAGGAGTTACCTCAAATGATCCTAAAACCATGGATAAATAAGGACTAATAATAGAATCTATTCCCATTTTTTTCGCATAAACTAATGCAACCTTTGGAGTAACTTTTTCTAATAATTTTATAGATGCTATATTTAAAGATTTTTCTAAAGCTTTTCTTAAAGTAATATTTCCATAATATTTTCTTGAATAATTTTTTGGAGTCCAAAGCTGAAGAGGATCGTATTTATTTGACTTATCGAATTTATTTGGATTTTTTTTCAATTTATTAATAATTTCTTGTGGAACATCTGAAAGATCTTCTTTGTGTCCAACTAATTTCCAATCTCCATTATTATAATATACTACGGGTTCATCTTCCAAAATAAAATTTGGAGGGACTCCTTGATCTATAGCTGCTGTATAAATTATAGGTTTAAAACTGGATCCTGCTTGTCTTTTTGCTTGAAACACTCTATTAAATTGACTCTTTTTAAAATCTCTGCCTCCAACTAAAGCTCTTATTTGTCCTGTTTTAACATCCAAAGCTATCAATGCTCCCTGTATATCCTCATAATCATCAATATCCTTATATTTATTAAAATCTGAATTCCATTTTTCGTGATTATCCAAATACTTTTTTATTCTTTCTTTTTTTAATTCGTCAAATTTTGAAAGATTATTTTCTATTGCATTTACAGCTGCCATCTGCATATCAATATCTAATGTCGTATATATCTTTAAACCACCTTTATAAAGCATATCTCCATATTTTTTTTCTAATTCTATTCTAATTTGTTCTACAAAATAAGAAGCATATCTCTGCCTTTTAGCTTTTTCTATAACTACTATTGGTTTATTTATAGCTTCTTCATATTTCTCTTTTGTAATAAATTTCATTTTAAGCATTCTTGATAAAACAGTATCTCTTCTTTGTTTTGCAAGTTTTTCATTTTTAAAAGGAGAATAACTTTCTGGAGCCTTAGGTAAACCTGCAATAAGAGCAATTTCTTCTAGTCCTAACTCATCCAATTTTTTCCCAAAATAAAATTCACTTGCTAAACTTACCCCATAAATTCCATGTGCTAAATAAATATGATTTAAATACATAGTTAAAATTTCTGACTTTGAATATTGCATTTCAAGCCTAATAGACAAAATCGCTTCTTTTATTTTTCTTGAAAGTTTTTTTTCTCTAGTTAAAAACATTAATTTTGCAAGCTGTTGAGTAATCGTACTTCCACCTTGAGATAATCTAAAAGATACTATATTTGTCAAAAAAGCTCTTATTATTCCCAAAGGAGAAATACCCCAATGCTCATAAAAATTATTGTCTTCTGTTGCAATAATTGCATTTATTAAATCTTGAGGAATATCTTTATAATTAACATATGTCCTTTTTTCCACAAAAAATTCATCTATAAGTTTATTGTTTATGTCATAAATTTCTGTAGCCAAATTAGGCTTATAATCTTGTAGACTTTCTACTGTAGGTAATTCTTTTACATATTTTTTTACTGTCAAAATAATCACAGAAAAAATTATAGAAATAATAACAAAAACTGACATTACAGCAAAAAATATAATTTTTTTATTTTTTTTGTTCATAATTTTTCTCTTTTTAGTTTCTTTTTAGATTAACAAATTTCATTCATTCTTTTCATTGAACAAAACTCTCCACACATTGTACAAACTCCATCTTTGTCCATATCTTTATCTTTTAATCTTCTTCTAACTTCTTCTGGATTAATAGAAAGCTCTTCTTGCTTTTTCCAATCAAAATTTTTTCTTGCTTTTGATAATTCTCTAGATCTTTCTATAGCTCTTTTATTTCCTCTTGCTATGTCTGCTGCATTTGCTGCTATTCTAGTAGCTATCAAGCCATCTATTGTATCTTGTTCATCTGGCAAATGCAAATGCTCGGCCGGTGTTAAAAAACATAAAAAATTAGCTCCATAATATCCTGCCAAAGCTCCACCTATAGCTGCTGTTATATGATCATACCCCGGCGCTATATCAGTAACCAACGGTCCTAAAACATAAAAAGGAGCACCAAAACAATATTCTTTTTCTAATTTCATATTTTTTTCTATTTGATTTAATGGAACATGTCCAGGACCTTCTATCATTACTTGAACACCTTTATCCCAAGCTCTTTTTGCCAACTGCCCTAAAATTTTTAATTCTTCTATCTGTGCAAAATCTGTAGCATCAGCCAAAGCCCCAGGTCTCATTCCATCTCCCAAACTCAAAGTCATATCATATTCCTTCAAAATATCCAAAAGCTCATCATAATATTCAAAAAATGGATTTTCTTTATTATTTTTCAAAATCCATTCTGCCATTATCGCTCCACCTCTGCTAACAATACCTGCAAGTCTAGGTTCTTCTTTTATTTTTTTAACTATAGAAGATAAAACTCCACAATGAATCGTCACAAAATCAACTCCTTGTTCTCCCTGTTCAATAACAGTATCAAAGAGATGTTTCTTTGTTAAACACTCTACCCCTCTACCTTTTACATTATTTAATGCTTGATATATAGGAACCGTTCCAACTGGAATTGTAGATTCTTCTATTACCATTTTTCTAACTTCATCAGCTTTATTTCCAACACTCAAATCCATAATAGCATCTGCTTTATATTTTATTGCAGACATAAGTTTTTTTCTTTCTAATTCCAAACCAGATAATTTTGGAGATGCTCCGATATTAACATTAACTTTTGTTGTTAGTCCATCGCCTACAGCAACTATTTTTCTTTTAAACGATCCATCTTTTAATTTATTTCTATTATTCATCAAGATTGCTATTTGCCCATCAGAAACTTTTTGTCTTATAAAATCAGCATCCAACTCCTCATCTTTTGCAACTTGAGAAATTAAATCATTTATTTCGCCATTTCTAGCAATCTCTATCAATGTCTTATTCATTAAAAAAGCTCCTATTTTATTTTTATCTTAATATTCTTTTCATTTTATCTCTTTTGCCCATTTACCTTTGAACATCGGCACTTTCTTACCCAAATATTTTTTCAAAAAAGCCTTTTTTCTTTTCTACTACATATTCTATCCCTTGACTTCTATAGTATTCTTTATATTCTTCTTCTGTTAATTCTATTGCATAACTTCGTCTTAATAATGGAATCTTTTCTGGATATATTTTTTCTTTTCTTTCATTTATAAATTTCCACTCCTTTCCCCATGGTCCAAATATTCCTTCATTCATTGGACTCATAAAAAATGCATCTACCAATATATCTTTATATTCTGGCATATCTAAAAGTTTCACATAATAATGACATTTATATAACTCTCCTGCATGAATTTTTATCTCTACTAACTCAAACTTTGTCCCTGCTGGCAAGTCACATAAATAAAAATCTTTTCTTATCCTTCCATATTTATCTTGATATTTTTCTGGTTTTTTTTCATACTCTGTTTTTGAAATAAAAACTTGTTCCTCATTTGGACATCTTCCTGTTCCATGTCCATATTCAACTAAATAATAATCACTTGTTGTATAATTACCTTTAAATAATTCTGTTTTATGCCTTACTGTTTTATATATTTTTGATTTCATTTCACCTTTATAAATTTTATTAAATATACCCATATCTATTTCTATTTTTGTTTTCCCTTCTATTGCAAATAATAAATTACTCATTAACACAAAAATTATTATCATTGTTATTTTTATTTTCATTTTTTGCTCCTATACATCCATTCCTAATATATTTATCTGCAAACCTGTAAAATCTCTAGTTTTATATTTATATTTTTCTGTTTTTATGCTGGTTTTTATTTGATATATCATTGCACTTGGATTTACTGATAATGAACTACATACTTTTATTGCCAAGGTTGCTGTTGAACTTTCTATCCTTCCTGCTCCGCCTTCAGCATTACCTAAATATTTATACGGTATAACATCACATGGGGTGTGCATTTGTTTATATTTTGTAGTAGAACCGGCAAAATTATATGTTCCCATATTCAATGGGTCATTATATTGAGTTAATAATTTCCCTTTACTATTAAATACTACTTCAAACCTTCCATCTTCGGACACAAACTTTGTATTCTTTAATCCATTTTTTCCAAACATATGAAATATTGACGAATATACTGGCATTTGTTTAAAGGTTATTCCTTTATATTTATATCCACTGTTTTCTAATACTTCCAATGTCAAGTTTTCATCTGTTATATTTAATTTATTTCTAAAATAATGTACTTTCTTCATTGTTTCTAAAAAAACTTTTTCTTTATTTGTGAATCCTTCCATTTTTGAGATTTCTAATTTTCCTAAATCTTTATATCCTAATTTTTCTACTTTTTTCATTAAATTTTTTATTTCTGGTCTTAATATCATTTCTTTATCTTTGCCAGACTTTGTTTCACACATTAAATTTTGATATAACTCATCTATTTTTCCGTAAACTGCTTTTATACCAGTATCATCATAATTTTCACTTTTAAACTGCTCTTTAAAATTACTAACATCTGTCATTATTTTCACTAGGGCATATTCTTTTCCTTTGCTTTGTTCTATTTGACTTATATTAGCCAAATATTCTGGGGTATTCAAATCATATGTTTTACTTTTATTATTTTCTATCCATTCTCCTACATTTTTATCACTATAAAATGGTCTTTCTAGTTTCCCAATCTCTCTAACCATATTTTTATTAGATATGCTTTTTTCTTTATCTTTTTTTTCTTCTTTTACAAATATATTTTTTACTGTTTCATATGCTATTTTTAAGGTATTTTTTATCCCTCTCACACTCTTATCTATTATCCCATCACTCTTTATTTTCGTTATTTCTGCTTCTTTATATTTTGTTGTCTTTATTTCTTTGCTTCCATCTTTTCTATTTATTTTTCCACCTATTGCTTTTACTTCTCCTCCTGCTATCACCAGCTCCACTTCCTCTACTTTTTCGCCTTTCTCATTTTCTAATCCTAATTTACTTACCATCACATAACTATTATCTTCCTTCGCTTTTAACTCTATTTCTACTCTTCCTTTTATTTTTAACTCTTCTCCCCAACTGCTTTTTATTTCTGACTTCTTTTCTAATATTTTACTTGCTTTATTTAATATTTTCTGTCCTATTTCTTTTACTTCTTCCCTCAATTCTTTTGTTTTCATCTTTGCTATATTTTTATCTTTCAATTCATTTCTTGTTATGCTCGGACTTATCTGTTCTAATCTATTCAAATCTCTTTTTAAACTATTTTTTTCATTTGTTTTATTTGTTATTCCATATTCTATTTCATGATTTTTTGTTTTAACTTCTACTTTTTCCAATATACCTTTATCTGTATAATTCACTCCCAAAATCGCTATCTTTGTGCTTTTTTCTCCTTTCCCTATTTGGACTTTTTCTGATCCCATTATATTTATCGGATTTATCCCTTTTATTTTCTGGCCTACTAAATTTTCTATTGAAACTTTACTTTCTTTTGTCCAATTTATTTCCTTTGCTTCTTTTCCATCTTCTATCTTCACATTGAAACCCATTATTCTTCCACTATCTTCTTTGATTGCCTTTACTGTCATTTTATAATCGTTTTCGTTTTCGTTTTTATTTCCTTTATCTTTTGTTGTCAATTCTTTATCTTTTTTTATTCCTTCTTCTTTTTCTTCTTCTCCTTCTTTCCCTAAAGTTTTAACCGTTGCCTCAAATCCTATTATTTTATCTTCTTCCCAGTTCACTTTTTCAAAATTTATTATCTGCTTTTCTCCTACGGGATCTTTTGTTTCTATCTGAAATGTCTTCGGCAATTCTTTCGCTGGCTCTTCTCCTTCTTTTAACCCTATTGCCAATTTTTCAAAATTAAAATATCCTTCTCTATTTCCTTTTTCTTCGCTTTCTTTTATTTTATCTTTTAATCTACTAAAATCTTTACTAGCTTCATATTTTATTCCAAATATCTTTTGCTCTAACTCATTTCCTGCTATATCTTTTGTTTTAACTTCTAGACTTTTTATTTCTTGTTTATCATTATATTCTATATTCTTTATTTCATTTCTTATCTGCCAATCTCCTTTCGTCGTCGTCATATTAAAACTTACTAGTTCTTTCCTCTCATTATCCTTTACATTATTAAATATCATTGGCTCATATTTTTTACTCGTATATGAATAACTTTCTACTGTCTTATTTTCACTTATTTTATATCCACAATAATCATATGCATTTATATTTGAGGCTACATTTTTATCCAAACTCCAATTATCATTCCTATTATACAAATTATAGGTTTCTTTATTCATAGCATTATTCAAAAATTCATCTCTTGCTTCTATCCTAAAATTTCCTTCTTCACTACTTTCTATTTTTTGAAATTCTTTATAATCCAATGTCTCCAATCGTTTATAACTGTTATAATCATTATAATTGTACTGTCTACTATTCATTTCATTATATTTATTATAATCTCTATAAAATTCTTCTTTATAATAACTAAATATTTGGCTTTCGCTTGTTATCAATATTATTATAATTAAAAATTTTATGGAGTTCTTTAACATATTTTATTCCTTATATCAAACCTTTAGGTTTTTTTATTTTATTTTTATGTCTCCAATAAAAAGGATTTTGGAAATTCAAATCCCCAACATCATCTGCAACACTCTTTATTTTATTATCCCAATTTTCAAATTCTGATTTATCAGCTTCATCATAATTATTTTTATAAAAAGATACTGTTTCATATCCAAGCCCTGCTTTTATTATTTTTATAGGTAAAAGTTCATCATCTACAAAAACAAAAGCCAAAGATCTATCATATCTATCTTTTTTAAACTCAACATAATATAAACTTTTTGCACTAAGGATTTGTTTTTTTGTAAATAAAGATGCTTCTTTTCCAAGATATTGATTTTTTATAAAATTTTCGCCTTGAACTTCAGGAGTATCTACACCTAAAAATCTCAATGTTTTTCCATTAACATTTATAGTATCCCCATCTCCGAAAACAACATCTTCTTTGGTAAAAAAAATTTTTACATAAGCAAAAATTTCAGAATAAAAAAAATTCAGAAATATAAAAAATAAAAAAATTTTACATATTAAATTTTTCACCTAAATAGACTCTCCTAGCTTCTTCACTATTTATAAGCTCATTTGCTGTTCCTTCTAATAGTAACTGTCCTTTTGACACTATATAAGCCCTATCTATGATTTCTAATGTTTCTCTAACATTATGATCTGTTATCAAAATTCCAAAACCTCTATCTTTAAGATCAAAAGCAATCTTTTGAATATCGTCCACTGCAATAGGATCTATTCCAACAAAAGGTTCATCAAAAAGCACAAACTTTGGGGTGTTTACTAAGGCTCTACCTATCTCTACTCGTCTTTTTTCTCCACCTGATAAAGAATAAGCCAGCCTTTTTCTCAAATGCGTCAAATTAAGATCTTCTAACAGCATATCAAGTTTTTCTTTCTTTTCTTTTTTGGAAATAGGAAGAAATTCAATTATTGCCATAATATTTTCTTCAACTGTCAATTTTCTAAAAATAGACGGTTCTTGAGATAAATAACTAATACCCATTTGAGCTCTTTTATACATAGGATATTTAGTAATATTTAAATCATCTAAAAAAATATTTCCTTTATCTGGAGAAATCATTCCAATAGTAGAATAAAAAGTCGTTGTTTTTCCTGCACCATTAGGACCTAAAAGCCCTACTATTTCGCCTTGATTTATGTATAAACTAACTCCATTTACAACAAACTTTTTGTTATAGCTTTTATAAATATTATCTATTCTTAATTGCATATTAAAAATTCCTTTTTAAATATTTACGGCTTAATCTTCAAAAATTCTATATCTTTATTTTTTTCTATAAAGTAATCTAATCCTAAATTTTTTATCATATCTATAGCCAAACTTCCAACCATTGAAGCATTATCTGTACAATATTTTCTAGGAGGAAGATGACATTTTATTTTTTTATTATGTGCTAATTTTTCAACTTCTGCCCTTAATTGAGAGTTTGCAGCAACTCCGCCACTTAACATCAAAGTCTTAACAGAAAATTTTTCAGAAACATTTTTCATTTTTCTAATTAAAACCTCTATTGCTGTATGTTGAAAAGAAGCAGCTATTATTTTTTTTTGCTCTAAAGTTATTTCTTCACCTAAACTTTTTGTTGTATAAAGCACTGCTGTTTTTAGTCCACTAAAACTAAAATCAAAAGAATTAGACATAAAAGGCTTTGGCAATTTTATAAGCTTAGATTTGTCTATTTCAGATGTTATTTTATCAATAATTGGTCCACCAGGATAGCCCAAATCCAAAAGTTTTCCAACTTTATCAAAAGCCTCTCCTACTGCATCATCTCTAGTCTGTCCCAATAAAATTATATCTTCATCTTTTAAACTTTTCATTAAATATAAATTTGTATGTCCACCAGAAACTAATAAAATCAAAGCAGGAAATTCTGGGTGAAAAACTTCATCTTCTGAATTATATTTCAAAAAATTTGCCCAAATATGTGCTTTCAAATGATCTATTGGAATTATAGGTTTGTTCAAAACAAAACCTATTGTCTTTGCAGTCATTGCTCCAACTAGTAACGAGCCAGAAAGCCCAGGAGTTGTAGTTACTGCAACAGCATCCACTTCGTCAAACTTCAAATTTGCTTTTTTAAATGCCTCGTCTATAATAAAATTTATATTTTCAAGATGATGTCTTGATGCAAGTTCTGGAACTATTCCATTATATTCTCTGTGGACATCATACTGAGATTGAACAATATCTGCTAAAATATTTTTTTCATTATCAATAATTGCTACAGATGTATCATCACATGAAGTTTCTATTGCCAAAACTTTTAAATCAAAATTTTTATTTTCTATCAACATTATTTTCTCTTTTTAATTTTTATCTAAAATTTTTTTAATTTTAAAATGATATTTTAAAGTCTTTTTCAATCCTTCTTCTATATTTGTTTCTGCAACAAATCCAAAATCATTTTTAGCTTTTTCCCCAGAACAAATCCAATATTTTGGTTTTGCCATTTTTATTTTTTGCTTATTCATAAGAGTAGTTTTTTTTGTAATTTTTGAATATATTTCTCCAAAAAATGCAAAAAAATCTAAAAAAACTAATGGAATATTTATATTAATACACTTTCCATTTGGACATAAAAAATTTTCAACTAAATCATAAAATTTTTGCCAGCTTATAATCTCTGAATTTGTCAAAAAATATGTTTGAGAAATAGCTTTTTCACTTAAACTTGCCTTTATTATTCCTTTCACTAAATCTTTAACATAAATTGCAGAAAAATAACTGTTTTTATTCTGATAAAAAATTTTCAAATTATTATCTATCATATTATAAGTTTTCAAAAAATCAACATCTCTTTCACCATAAACTGCACTAGGTCTTATTATCGTTACAGAAAAATATTTTGAATATTCATTAACTATATTTTCTGCAAGTAATTTACTTTTTCCATAAAATTCTATTGGATTAGGATTATCTGTTTCTAATTTTGGAGTATTTATAGATTTTGAATCTCCGCTGGCTGCTAAAGACGAAATAAAAACAAATCTCTTAAAAAGTATATTTTCATTTTTAGATTTATTATCTAAATATACTTTCAACGCTTTCAATATATTTTCAGTAGGAATAACATTTCCTTTTATAAAATCTTCTTCTGTTATTCCTTTTGTTGCTCCTGCCATATGAAAAACATAGCTAACACCATCAAAAATATCTATCAAATCATTTACATCAGAAAAATCTACTATTTTTTTTCTTATCTCTAAAAAATCAGAAGTAATTTCTTTTATTTTATTTGTAGGATTTCTTACTAAACAAACAATTAAAATTTTTTCTTTTTCAGATACATTATTTTTATCAAAAATATTATTTTCATTATTAAAAAAATATTCTAAAAAATGACTCCCTACAAAACCTGTTGCTCCAGTAATTACAATTTTTTTCATTAAAAAATCCTAAATATTAAAATTAGACATTAAATTATTTAGAAAATTCTTTATCTATAAAATTCGTTGCAATTTTTCCTTTTTCAAAACTAGAATTTGCCATAACTTTCAAATGAAAATCTTTTGTTGTCTTAATTCCTTCTATTTTTAATTCTTCCAAACTTCTTTTCATTGTTTTTATAGCTTCCATTCTATTAGGAGCAAAAGATAAAAGTTTTAAAATCATAGAATCATAAAATGGTGGAATAGTATATCCACTATAAACATGAGAATCTATTCTAACTCCCATTCCTCCAGGCAAAATAATATTTTCTATTTTTCCAGCAGAAGGCATAAAATTATTTTCAGAATCTTCAGCATTTATTCTACACTCTATTACATGGCATAAAATTTTCACATCATCTTGTTTAATCTCTAATTTTTTACCAGCAGCCAATTGAATCTGCTCTTTTATCAAATCTATTCCTGATACCAACTCTGAAACTGGATGTTCTACTTGAATTCTAGTATTCATTTCCATAAAATAAAACTCGCCTTTCTTGTCTAACAAAAATTCTATAGTTCCTACTGTAGAATACTTAACAGCTTTTGCTGCTTTAACTGCTGCAGCACCCATTTTTTTTCTCAATTTTTCATTTACTGCAACAGATGGAGACTCCTCTATTAATTTTTGATGTCTTCTTTGAATAGAACAATCTCTTTCAGGCAAATATATAACATTACCATATAAATCTGCCATTATTTGAAATTCTATATGTCTAGGCTCTTCTATATATTTTTCTATATAAATACTTTCATTCCCAAAAGCAGCTTTTGCTTCCATTTGTGCAGAATTTACAGCATTTTCTAATTCTTTTTCTTCATTAACAACTCTCATACCTTTTCCACCACCACCAGCAACAGCTTTAATTATGACTGGATAGCCTATTTTTTTTGCTATTTTTCTGACATCCATATCAGAAGTTACTACACCTTCTGTTCCTGGAACAACAGGAACTCCATTTTTTATCATAGTTTCTCTTGCTTTTGCCTTGTCTCCCATATTTGAAATAGCATCTGTTTTAGGACCTATAAAAGTTATTCCACAAGATTCACAAATTTCAGCAAAATGAGTATTCTCAGCTAAAAATCCATAACCAGGATGAATTGCATCTGCACCAGTTAATTCTGCAACACTAATAATATTGGGAATATTTAAATAACTTTCTGTTGAAGGTGCTGGACCTATACAAAATTTTTCATCAGCTAACTCAACATGTCTACTACTTCTATCTGCTTCTGAATAAACAGCAACAGTTTTTATTCCTAATTCTTTACAAGCTCTAATAACTCTAACAGCAATTTCTCCTCTATTCGCAATCAATATTTTATTAAATCCAAAATTTTTCAAAATAACCCCTCCAGATTTTCCTTTCTATTATTTTTCAAAATGAATCAAATATTCTACATTTCCAGCTGGACCTTTTATTGGAGATTCGCAAAGCCCCAAAATCTTAAAATCTAAATTTATCATAAAATCCTTTATTGAATTTATCGCCTCTTCTCTATAAGATTGCTCTTTAACAACTCCATGTTTTCCTATTTTATCTCTTCCAACTTCAAACTGAGGTTTTATTAGAGCAATTCCTAAAAATTCATATTCTAGCAAATTATTTAGATTTGGCAAAATATTTTTTAATGAGATAAAAGAAACATCTATGCTTACAAAATCAATCTTGTCTGATAATTCTTTTCCATCCCAATTTCTAAAATTAATTTTTTCCAAATTAACTACTCTCTCATCATTTCTTATTTTCCAATCAAGCTGACCATATCCTACATCCAAAGAATAAACTTTTTTAGCACCATTTTGAAGCATACAATCTGTAAATCCTCCTGTAGATGCTCCAATATCCAAACAAATTTTACTATTTAAATCTATTTTAAATTCTTTTATTCCTTTTTCTAGTTTCAATCCACCTCTAGATACAAATCTACTAGAGTCATCTATTTTTATATTGATTACGGAATCTACATCTACTTGCTCTCCAGCTTTATCTATAATTTTGTCATTTACAAAAACTTTTTTTGTTAAAATAAAACTTGTTGCTTCTGTTCTGCTTTTGACCAATCCTCTTTCAAATATTAAAACATCTAATCTTTTTTTCATAAAAAACCTTTATCTATTCTTTTTATAAAGTAGTGATATCTGATGATACATAGGCAAAAAACATCTCGTTTTCCAAAAAATAAAATGATATATTTTTCCAAATACACTTTTTATATCATAGACATTAACAAAACTAAATTTCTTCATATTATTTAAAACAAATAATTTATTTAAAGTTTTAGGAGTAAAATGATTTATATGCCCTTCTGTGTCTATTGACCAATGAAAAGGATAATGATAAAGATTTGGAACTCTTATATAAAAAAAACCATTTGGCTTTAAATATGAAATCAATTCTTCCAACATTTCAGTTGGGTTATCTAAATGTTCTAAAACATCTTTTAAAATAATTAAATCAAACATATTTTTTTCAAAGTTAGATTTTTTCAAATCTTCAAAAGATTGAATATTAAGTTCTTTATGTTTTTCTAGAAATGGAATTGATTTTTCTATTCCAAAAGTATTAAATCCATATTTCTGAAAAAAAAGAGACATAAAACCTACTCCACAACCAAAATCTAAAACTTTTGTACCATTTTTTAATCCTGATTTTTTGACAATATCTTGAACAAGCTTATCTATCCTTTGGCCCTCTGCAATAAATAAAAGCTCTTCTTTAGTTTTTGAAACAAAACCATTATCTAAATCCTCATATTTATATTTTGAAACAGAACTATAAACAAAACTACATATTTTACATTTTTTTAAAGAGACTCCATCTCTATTATTTCTAGCATCAGATTTCATAAACAAAACAGATTTATCAGATTTACAAATAGGACAAACTCTAAACATATTTCCCTCCAAAAATGGATCACATATCTAAAATTACAAAAGCGACTGCATATTTCAAAGAATGAGACAAAGAAATAGCAATTTTATTTTGTAAATTTTCATATTTTTCATTATTTAAAATTCTAACAAATGGCTTGCCATTTTCATCATTTTGAATTTCTATATCTCTCAAATTCAATGTTTTATCATTTAAAGCTTTTATAACAGCTTCTTTCCCTGCAAATCTTGCAGCAAAATGTTGATATTTCATTCTCTTTGGAAAGGAATAATCTATCTCTATTTTTGAAAAAACTCTTTCTAAATTATCAATATTTTCATCAATAAATTTTTTAATTCTATCTATTTCAACTATATCTGTTCCTACTTTTATCATAAAACCTCTTCTATTTTTTATTCTGACAAACACTAATAAATGCTTCTAATCTAATTTTTGTCCTTTCTGATAAACCAAAAGGTCTATCTTCTTCTATTGTCAAAATTGAACATTTTCTATTATTATAGCTTTTTAAATTATCTCTAAAAATAACATCATCCACTTGTTTATGGCAAAAACTTTGAGAATAATGAATTAATGCGTCAAGTTTTTTTTCAAAAATAGCTTCTTGAATATTTTTAAGTCTATAATTTATTGAATATGGATAAGAATATTCCAAATATTGATTTATATATTTTTCTATAAAAATTTCTTTAGTTTTATAGTCATCCTCTTTAAAAATATTTTTTAAAAAGACAAATTCTCTTTGGGTTTCATTAAAAATTACTTTAACTTTATTTTTATATTTTTTATCAATAAAATCGTATATCTCTGGAATAATAGTTGGAACACCAACAAAACCTAATCTCAAAATATCAGAATTATTTTTATTTTTAATATTTTCTATTTTTTTATATAAATATTCAAAATTATTTTTAATCCAAAATTCATCAAAATCTCTTTCAAACTTTTCATAATCTCCCATAAAATCAGAACAGGAAACCTGCCAAATATGCAAATCTAAATTTTTTAGTCTAAAAAAAATTTTTTTTGATTCAATATCTAAATCTAAAAAATCCAGTTTTGAAACCTTATCAAAAAGATTTTCTAGTTTTAAAATTTTTTTTCTTATTCTATTCAAATTTTTATGAACCAACATTAGATTATCCCAATTTACATTAAATTGATTCATAAGATATTCTATATTATTTTTTAAAATATTTGGATTTTTATCAAAAGGATATGAAAAAGGAATTATTTTTATATTATTTTTACGGTTTTCTAAATCCAAAAACTCAAAAAGAGATTTATTACTGCTACAATCTCCCTCCATTACAGCAATAATTTTATTAATATTTTTTTTATTTTTTGAAATGACTCCATATAAACCTTTAGTCCATGCACAAAAATTTCTAGGGAATCCTTTCATTTCAGCTATATCTATAAATTTATTTGGATTTTTTGAAGAAACAAAAATATTATTTAAATCCAATGGAAATTTTTGACTTGCAAAAATTATCTCTATAGGCACAGTGCTTGTAAAAGCTACTATTTCTTTACATTTTATATTATCTAAATTCATTTTCATTTATTTTTTTATATATCTAATTTTTAATAAAATCAGCTATATTTTTATCTTTTGATAGTTTTTCTTTTAATTTTAGTCTTGCTCTAAATAATCTTATTTTTAATGTTGTTTCTGCACAATTCAAAACTAAGGCAGCTTCTTTGTATGTCAAATTTTCTAAATCACACAAAATTATAGGAGCACTATATTTTTCATCTAAACTTTTTATAATATTTAAAATTTTTTTTGACTTTTCTTCTTTTTCTAAAATATTCAATGGATTTTCATCTTTATTTTTATTCTCTTTAAATATTAAACTTTCAATATCTTCTAATTCTTTTTCATCTTCTCCATTTATTATTGAAAAAATAGGTTTTATAAATTTATTGTATATTTTATCTTTTGTTCTTTTTCTTTTTACCATGTCTAGTAAAATCCAGTTAAGCCATGTATAAAAACTACTTTCTTCTCTGAATTTATTTATATTTTTAAATGCATACACAAAAACTTCTTGAACAACATCAAAAGCATCATCTTTATTTCCAAGAAACCACATTGCTGTATTCAGAATTTTTTTTTCATTCTGATTTATCAATATTTTAAATGCAGAAATATCTCCTGCTTTTGCCTGTCGTATAAAAATCTTTTCTGAAGATTCTGTATCATATATTTTTTTTTGCAAAATTTACTCCACATAGCTGATTTTATATAAAACAGTTATAGTGAAAAAGTATTAAGACGAAATAAAAAAGTAAATAACTATAATACAAATAATTCGACACAGTTGTAGACAAAAATTATTTTTGTAATAAATATTTTATATAAAACCAGCTATTGATGACTAATCATCTGCATTTCTTCCTCCACCATAAACAAGAGGATCATTCTCCATTTCACTAGATGCCTTCAAAGTAATAGTTTTTGACAGAGAAAATCCTAATAATTGTACTTTCAAAGGAATTTCCCATTCTAAATCTATTTTATTTCCATCATTTGTTATATCAACATCTTCTGTTCCTAAATAGTTATAAACTCTAGGTTTTACTACCTCATTCATAACCTTAGATTTTTTCTGTTCAAAAGCAATCACAGTTCCTCTTTTTATTCCTCTAACTATATGCTTACTATATAACCTAGCAGCATAATAAGAAGCCATTTCAAGTTTTTGAGCTTTAAAGGCCACATCAACTAATTTAACAACTCCTACAGCAATAAATAAAAGTATTGGAACTAAAACAACAAATTCTGTTAAAGCTTGAGCTTTTATTTTTTTTAAAATCAATGTAAAACTCCATCTTCTTGTGTTATTGCAAGTTTTGCCATATATTCAGGCTTTGGTTCCTCCCAAATTTGTCCTCTATTTTTGACAACTTCTCCCAAAGCAATTGCCTGCATATTAAAAACCATATTCCATATTTTATAAACCTTTTTTAACTTTACTATACTATATGTATAATTACTAGAATCTGTCATCCATGCTGGAACATCTTTTTTCATTACAATTGTATTTCCACTTCCACTCCTCAAATCTCTGTATTTTATATCTACAGTTTCCCTTTTAAAAGAAAATTTTGAAGATCTATATTCATTAATAGTGGCATTAGTATCATTTTTCTTAACATAATCATCAACTATTCTTGGTAACAATTTTTCATATATATTAATAAAATTATCTTGCTGTTCTATATGTGGATCAATAATTTGTAAAAATCCTGGATTTTTCTCATCACCTAGATACTCTGCTTCAGATATAAATATAAAACCTGTAGACATATCTACTTGATGAATCCCTGGGAAAGAATATCCTTGAGTAGGGCTAATATATACTTTTTCTTTATCTCCAGATGGATATTTCAATATAAAATTTTTATCAGCTACAGCATTAAAACATCTTGCCTGATATGTTGCTAAAGCAAGAGCTGCAGAATCTGCTGCTTTTTGTAATTTTAATCTAGCTATTGATAATTTAGAAATATTTATAGCCAAAGTTAAAAATCCAAAAATAACAAGAACAGAAAAAACAAACATAAAAAGAATTTGTCCTTTTTTATGATTCATCAAAAAAGCCTCTTTTTTTTAGTAAATCTAAGTTATTTATAACTCATTTTTATATTAAATCAAATTAATAAAATCAATTTATGTTACAAACTATTCCATTCTGTATTTTTAAAACT
>CAYQVV010000006.1:0-9109 GCA_964421155.1 uncultured Elusimicrobiaceae bacterium | reverse complement strand
TCTATAATTTTATTCATTATATCAAAAGTCTTTTTAGATAAATTTAAATCTACATCAGGAACTTTTGTACAAGTATTAATTTT
Organism: uncultured Elusimicrobiaceae bacterium; assembly: GCA_964421155.1. Lineage (GTDB taxonomy): Bacteria > RUG730 > RUG730 > RUG730 > RUG730 > CAYQVV01. The sequence goes on along the minus strand of CAYQVV010000006.1, from coordinate 9,026 downwards.
TTCTTCAGATACCAAATTAAAAATACTTCCTAAAAGTTCATTATTTGTATTCCCTATTATATAAATCAAATTTCCTTCTTTTTTCAAATTCATAGTCAAGCATTTTCTAATATCTTTTAAAACTGCAAAAGCCGATATTAATAGTGTTGCAGGAATTGAAATTTTATTCCCGTTTTTATCCAAATAAGTATTGTTTAAACTATCTTTTCCAGATATAAAAGGAATCTCTAATTCTTTTGAAAAATCATAGCAGGCTTTACAAGCTCTAACTATTCCTGCAAGTTCTTTTTTGTCATTAGGATCACCCCAGCAAAAATTATCAAGGAAAGCCACTCTTTCAAAAACTCCACCTGAACAAACTATATTTCGCATTGCCTCATCTATATTTGCAAGAGTCATTTTATAAGGATCTATTTTCCCATATTCATAATTTATTCCACAACCTATTACAACACCTTTATTGCTATCAAATTTTGGTTTCACAACAGAAGAATCGCCAGGCCCATAATTTTTACCTTGCAAAGGTTTTATAACTGTAGCGCCTTGAACCTCATGATCATACTGCCTGATAATCCATTCTTTTGAACAAACATTTGGATGATTTAAAATATCTTTTAAAACTTTTTCAAAATTAACATTTTCTGAATTTATTTTACAATTACAACTTTCATTTTCATTTTCAGATTTTTCAATAACCCATTCAGCTTCTCTTTCATATCTAGGAACTCCATTATGTAAAAATTCCATATCAAGCTCACAAACCTTTTCATCTTTGTAAAATAAAATTAATTTATTTGTATCTGTAAATTTTCCTAAAACTGAAACCTCAACATCTTCATCTTCAAAAACTTCTATAATTTCATCTAAATTTTTAGCAGGAACTGACAAAACCATTCTTTCTTGTGCTTCTGAAACCCAAATTTCCCAAGGTCTTAATCCTTCATATTTCAAAGGAGCTTTATCTAAATAAAACTCTACTCCAGTATTTTCTCCTAATTCTCCTACTGATGACGAAAAGCCTCCTGCTCCACAGTCTGTCAAACTATTATAAAGTTTCTTGTCTCTAGCAACTAGCAAAGTATCAAGAATCTTTTTTTCAACAATAGGATTTCCTATTTGAACAGCACTTGATTCTGTATTAGAATCTAATGCAAGAGACGAAAATGTTGCTCCATGAATTCCATCTCTACCTGTTCTTCCACCAACTGCAACAATATAATCTCCAACCTGAACTTCTTTATCAATAGTAGTTTTTGGCATTATTCCGGCTGTTCCACAAAAAACCAATGGATTATATGTAAAGCCTTCATCAAACAAAACTGCTCCATTTATTGTAGGAATTCCCATTCTATTTCCATAATCTCTAACCCCTTCTACAACACCTTTCATTATCTGTCTAGGATGCAAAACTCCTTTATGCAAAGAATCCCAAGAAGTATTTTGAGTTCCAAAACAAAAAACATCTGTATTAAAAATAGGTTTAGCGCCTAATCCAACGCCTAAAATATCTCTTATAACTCCACCAATTCCTGTTCCAGATCCTCCATAAGGCTCCAAAGCCGAAGGATGATTGTGAGTTTCTACTTTGAAAGCAACTGCATCTGTTTCATCAAATTCTATTACCCCTGCATTATCTTTAAAAACTGACAAACACCAATCTTTTTTCATTTCATTAGTCGCTTTTGCTATTGTAGATTTCAATAAATTGTCAATTATTTCTGTTTTTTCTTCGCCTTTTGTATTATCAATAACCTTATATTTTATCAAACCTGTTAATGTTTTATGTTTACAGTGTTCACTCCAAGTCTGTGCAATAGTTTCAAGCTCTACATCTGTTGGATTTCTATCTAGTTTTTTATAATAGCTTTGAATAGATTTCATTTCATGGATATTAAGAGAAAGCAAATTATTTTTACTAATTTCTAAAAGCTCTATATCTGTTTTATTAAGAATCTCTATTTCTACAAAATTCTTTTGTTTTTCCATTTTTTTATCCTTATGTTTTAGTTATATTTGTTTATTATTTGTATTATATTTTTTTATTAGAAACTACCAAAATTTTTATTTTATTTCTCAAAAGGCAAATCTGTAGCTTTATATGTTTTATTTTTATATTGAAATTTAGATGAAATCGCATTTTTAGGGCAAAAAGAAATACATCTCATACAATACTGACAATCTAACTTAAATTCTGGGAAATTATCTTTTGAATCCAAAGATATATTTTTCACTGGACAAAGATTTTTACAAAGTCCGCATTTTATACATTTATTTTTATCTAATTTGAATCTGAAAAATTTCTGATGCAATTTATTTTTCCAAAATGAAACAAAAATAAAATAAGAAATATAAACTAAAAACGATTTAAAACTATATTTTTCCCAAAAAAAATTTTCGGATAAAACATCTTCTGCATATAATTTTACGAGGTCTAAGCCATTACTTTTGCAAACATTATTATATTTATCATCCAAAATATAAAAAATATTATTAGGCATTCTAAATACTTTTAAAGACATCAAAGAAAAACCTTTTTTAAGCAAAATAGTTTGCATTTTTCCATCTATACCAATAGAACTGCTTCCACCCATAGTTGCAAGCATAAAAATTTTTGTGCCTTTTACATCTGGTAAATTTTTTATAAAATCCATAACAAAAGGATATGTCATCATTGAAACTATTGGAAAAGCTATTCCTATAATGTGATCTTTATTTATCTCTTTAGGCAAACTTTTTTCTATCCTAAAACTATTAACGATAAATCCTTTTTCTCTAGCTTTTTCTGCAAAAGTTTTTACAGCTAAAAAAGTATTTCCTGTTCCAGAGAAATAATAAAAATCTATTATTTTTTCCATATTTTTATACCTTGATAATTAAAAATAAACTATAAATATTATCTAAAAATATATATTTTTTTTAAAATATGGTCAATAAATCATTTTTTATAAAAGCTTTAATACTTTTTAATTTTTTTCAATTCCTTGCCATATTTTGTGATATTTTTCCAACGCGATTTTTCAATGGCACTTGCTTTCATCGTCTGCCTATCTGATAAATATTCAAATTCTTTTTTTAGCTTTAAATAATTTTCAAGCCTTTTTGTTTCTAAAGTCCCTGTTTTAACAGCCTCTATAACAGCACATCCCGGCTCATTCTCGTGAGTACAATTTCTAAAACGGCAATTTTCTGCAAATGATTCTATATCATCAAAAACTCTATCAAGTTTTTTTTCCTCGCCCCAAACTTGTATCTCTCGCATTCCTGGAGTATCAATAACCATTCCCCCAGAAGGTATCAATATCAATTCTCTAAAAGTTGTTGTATGCCTTCCTCTGCTACCCAGAGAACTAACTTCATTTACTTTTAGCCTATCATCATTTAGCAAACCATTAATAATCGTAGACTTGCCAACTCCAGAAGATCCCAAAAATGCTACAGTATTTCCAATTTTTATATATTTTTTCAATTTTTCTAAGTCATCTTTGTTATATGCACTAATTGTATAAATCTCAACACCATTTGCAATTGCTTCTACCTCTGCCATTCTTTCTTTATATTCTGGGCACAAATCAGACTTGTTTAAAACAATAACAGGCAATGCCCCACTGTCAGAAACTAAAGATAAAAACCTTTCAATCCTACGCAAATTATAATTAAAATCCAAGCCTGTAATAATAAAAACTGTATCAATATTTGACGCAATAGTCTGTTCTTCTGTTATTTCTCCTACTGTTTTTCTGCTAAAAACACTTTTTCTTGGCAAAACTGAATGAATAATAGCTTTTCTCTCGTTCGGTAAAATAGATGTAATTACCCAATCTCCAACTGTTGGGAGTTGATTTTTTGATTCAATTTCAAATCTAAATTTTCCGGGAAGCTCGCATAAAAATTCCCCTAGCTCGCTAAAAGCTATATATTTTCCTCTATTTTCTCTAATTATTCGCATAGAAAAATAATTTTTATTTTTATATATTTCAAATTTTTGATCAAAAAATTCATCCCAACCTAAATCTTTGTTAGTAAATTTATTTTGTAAAAGCATAAAAAACTCTCTTTTTTAATTTTTTGTTAATTCACTAGCTAATAATTCGCTTTGTTCAAGGACTCTGTCTGCTTCTATTCTTGCAAGATCTGGTGGATAGCCATATTTCATCAATATTTTTTTAACTGTCAATCTGAGTTTCGCTCTAACATCTTCTCTTTTTTCCCAATCAACAGTCGCATTTTTACGAATAGTATCTACTATTACATGAATCAATTCTTTCATTTTATGATCTTCCAGAAATTTTGTTGAATCGTTTTCTGCAAGCACCGAATAAAAAGCATATTCTTCTGAACTAAGTCCTATTTCCTCTGCTTTTTTATCTTCTAGTTTCATTTCTTTTGCAATTTCTGAAAGTTCTTGAATTACTTGAGCTGTATCGATTTGATTATTATGGTATCTTTTTATTACTTTTTCAAGCATTTCAGTAAATTTTTTTCCTTGTATTATATTTTTTCTTTTTCTAATTTTTATTTCATCATTTAATAATTTTCTTAAAAGTTCAAAAGCAAGATTTTTTTGTTCCATATTTTTTACTTCTAACAAAAACTCTTCTGATAAAATATCCAGTGTTGGAGTTTTTATTCCTGCTGCCTCAAAAATATCTACAATTCCATCACTTGCCAATGCCTCATCTACAATTTGTCTAACTGCTGTTTCTACTTGTTTATCTGATTTTGAGCCACTTGGTGTAAATTTATTAATTCTAGCTTTTATAGCTTGAAAAAATGCCACTTCATCTCTTATTTGCTCTGATTCAAAACTTGGAACTGCCATTGCAAAAAGTTTGGAAAGTGCTGTAATTTCAGCAATAAATCTATCTTTTAATTTTTCATTTTGTAAAATAAAATTTGTTGCTCCAATTAAGATTTTTAATTTCTCATTATTTGAAGGCAAAATATTCTCCACCCCTACAAAATATTGTTTGTAGTCAAAACCATGAAACATTTGATCCACAATTTCAAATTTGGTTTTCATGCCTGCGATAATTTCTCCAATATCAAGAACTGCTTCCCCTTGTCCACCACTTGCAGTATAGACTCCCATAGCATTCCTGAGGTCTTGCCCAATGCCAATATAATCAACAATAAGCCCTCCAGGTTTATCTTTATAAACTCTATTAACTCTAGCGATTGCCTGCATCAAGTTTGCACCTTGCATTTTTTTATCAATATACATAGTATGAAGACATGGAACATCAAAACCAGTAAGCCACATTGACTGAACTATTACCATCTGCAAAGGATCATTTACATCTTTTAATCTCAAAGCAAGTTTTTTTCTATCTTCTTTACTCGTATGATGAGGTTGAAAACTTTCAGAATCATCACTGCTACTAGTCATTACAATTTTTATTGCACCTTTCATTAAATTATCATTATGCCAATCAGGTCGAAGGTTAACAATTTCTTGATACAACCAAACTGCAATTTGTCTAGTCATACAAACAACCATTGCCTTCCCTTCAAATATTTTTTGCCTAGCCTCAAAATGCTCCACAATATCTCTGGCAATATCTTTTAGTCTGTCTGGATGTCCAACGATTGCATCTATTTGAGCATTTTTCTTTTTGGCTTTCTCTTTTTGTTCTTCTGTTGCTCCTACAATTTCATCTATTGAATAATCAATTTTGTTTACTACTTCTTGATTTAATCTAATTTTTACAAGTCTTGATTCATAACTAATTGGCACAGTTGCGCCATCATCTACGGCTTGTTTAATGTCATAAATATCTATTTCATTTCCAAAAACAGCTCTAGTTGATCTGTCTTCTTTTTCTATTGGTGTTCCTGTAAATCCAACAAATGAAGCATTTGGCAAAGCATCTCTTAAATATTTTGCATTCCCATATCTAATTTCTGATCCGTCTTCGGTTTCTACTGCTCTACCTTTGAATCCATATTGGCTACGATGAGCTTCATCTGCAACAACTACGATATTTGATCTTTCTGAAAGAGCAACCACTAAATCCCCTGAAGGGGACTTTTCTCCCACTCTAGTGGTCTGTGGAGCTCCGAATTTTTGAATAGTAGTAAAAACAATTCCACCACCTGACACTTTTAATAAATCTTTCAAATGTTCTTTATTTTCTGCTTGAACTGGAGTTTGTCTTAATAATTGCTTACAATTCCCAAAAGTCGTAAAAAGCTGATCATCAAGATCGTTTCTATCAGTCAAAATCACAATAGTTGGATTTTTCATTTCTGGTTCTACAACTATTCTACCAGCATAAAATACCATTGAAAGAGATTTTCCTGATCCTTGTGTATGCCAAATAACACCAATTTTTCTGTCTCCCTCTTGTTCGTTTGTAGCTCTCAAAGTTTCCATTACGGCTTTTTCTACTGCATAATATTGATGATAGGCTGCAATTTTTTTAACTTTTGCTACTGACAAAAGACCTGTTTTTTCGTCTTTTTTCTCTTCTTGCTCAAAAACAGTATTATATCTGATAAGACGAAGCAAAACTTCTTTATCAAGCATTTTTTCTGCCATGATTTGCATTTCTGAAGCCCCTAAATCCCCTAAAGGGGACTTGATACAGTGTGATTTTATAGTTTTTATAACAAAATCTAAACTATGCAAAACATCATCATTTGAAAATCTAATTATCTTATACCCACGAAACTCTAAAATTTTGGTTCTTTCCTCATCTGCCTCTTTTTGATTGTTATGAATACTACCATCAACCTCAATAATTAAACCATATTCAATAGAACAAAAATCTACTATAAATCTATCAATTATATGTTGTTGTCTGAATTTTATACCAATATTTTTATTTTTTAAAGCTTCCCATAATTTTGATTCGGCTTCTGTTGGATTAGCTCTCATTTCTTTTGCCTTTTCTTGAAGCTGTTCATACAAAAAAGGATCAGCAGAAGATATTACAGAAGGCTTAAAGTCCCCTTTAGGGGATTTAGGGGCTGGAGATTTCCATGCAAGATAACGAGAAAATGGAGCAGAAACAGACGAGACTCTAGCATCTATTCCATCCGAAATAATGCAAAGTGAATTATAATAAAAAATGCTTGGCACAGCTTTTTTATAATTTTGGATTTGAGTAAAAGCTCTTTCTAATGTTGCTTTTTCATCTGTTGGATTTTTCAGCTCAACAATAACAAGTGGCAATCCATTAACAAAAATTACTACATCCAATCTTTTTTCATTGTTGTTTTCTTTTATAACAAATTGATTTACTACCCAAAAACTATTTTTTTCTATATTTTCTAGATCAATAAGTTTTACATTGATTCCTTTGATGTTTCCGTCTTTGAAATATTCAACAGTTATTCCATCAGTCAAAAAATTATGAAATTTTTCATTATTTGACATAAGATCAGATGAGCCAAGATTTATAATATTTTGATAGGCTTCATACCTTGCAGATTCTGGAATATCGGGATTCAATCTTTTTAAGGATTCTTTCAAGTGATTTTCCAAGACGACACTTGCAAAACTTTCTCTTTGCGGACTTTCCGAGTATGGAGCAATATCAGGACCATAAAAATATTCATAGCCTTGTTTTTTTAACATATCTATAAAAATTTGTTCTATATGTAATTCATTTAATTTTATCATAAGTTATTGTTTATCCTGTAAAAATTTTTTCATTTGTTTATCAAAATCAGACTCAAAAAGTCTATCTTGAATAATTCTATATTTTTCAAATTGAGTTTCAGCATAAAGTTTTGCTTCTTCATGACTAATTTTCCCTGAATCCATAAGTAATTCTCTCTCATTAAATTCTAAAAAAGAATCTAGTCTTTTACTCCAATCTTCCATTGTCATGGGGATATTTCTCTCTGCTTGTAATTCTGCATAATCAAGATACATAGAAACAAGTCTTTCCAAAAAGTTCAATTCCGTTTCTGTTAGATAATTTTTAGCAATACTCACATCATATTTTTGAATTTTCCCTTTTGGGGCATCTGTCCAAGTCGTTAGTCCCATATTTTCTTTGTCAGCATTTGCTCTTTCTACAATGATTTCTGGTGCGGTGTGTCTATGCACAGCATAATGTAATTTATTTTGTACTATTTTGAAAAACTTGATCGTGGTAGGAGCAAAAGAATCATAATCTACACTGGTTGCATAAATATCGGTCACTTTCTGATAAAACATCCTTTCACTCAGTCTAATTTCTCTGATCTTTTGAAGTTGTCTTTCAAAAAATGCTTTATCAAATTGGTTGGCTTTTTTGAGTCTTTCACTATCCATTGTCCAACCTTGAATCGTATAATCTTTGACGATTTGCCTTGCCCATTTACGAAATTGCACGGCTCTATCGTTTTCTATTTTGAATCCTACGGAAATAATAGCTTGTAAATTATAATGATCTATATTTCTTTTTACTTCTCTCTGACCTTCTTTTTGAACTATCAAGTATTGCTTGATAGTTGCCGAATCAATTTCTACTTTTTCTATCAGAGTAGCAATATGCTGTTGTATTGCCTGTACAGACACACCATACAGCTCTGCCATCATTTTTTGTGTCATCCATATATTTTCGTCTTCGTAGCGAACTTCTATGCTGTTTGGATCATCTCCGCTTGCAGATACAAAAGTAAGATACTGGGCAGTGCTTGAATTTATAAGCTCTGATGGTGATTTGGTTTTTAGTTGTTTTTTGGGCATAATATTTTTATCCTTTAATTTTAAAAATATTTATCTTCCTTCCATTTTATAGGATTATTTTTAATATATTCCGATATTTTCAAATATGATTTTTCATTTCTTATAATATGTTCATAATAATTTCTTTGCCATAATTTTCCCATTGTTTCGTTTTTTGATTTATAAATATTTAAACATTTATTTGTAACCAACGATTTATATGCCCCAACCATATCCGACACCGTATGAACGGTAGGGGCAGGGCTTGCCCCTGCCCTAATATTTCGAATAATCCCATTTTGAACATTTTCATTTTGGGCAACCGTTGTTTCATTTTGGGCAACCGTTGTTTCATTTTGGGCAACCG
>CAYQVV010000005.1:0-28228 GCA_964421155.1 uncultured Elusimicrobiaceae bacterium | reverse complement strand
TGGATAAAATTGAAATTTTTCCAGTTAAAACATTTAATGAAGTTATAGAACAAGCAATAAGTAAAAGTTAATAAATTTTTAATTTTATAAATGGAGTAAAAAAATGAAAAAGAAATACTTGTTAACCCCGGGGCCAAGTCCAGTTCCTGCAGAGGTTTTGTCAAAAGAAGGTATGCCGATAATGCATCACAGAACAACAGAATTTAGTAATCTATTTTTGCGAGTAGAAGAAAATTTGAAAAAAGTTTTTGTAACAAAAGAAGATGTTTTAATTTTATCTGCATCTGGAACAGGTGCAATGGAAGCAGCAGTTTACAATTTATTATCAAAAGATTCAAAAGTTGTTGTGCTTGATACAGGAGTTTTTGGTGCAAGATGGACAAATATTATTAAAACTGTTGGAATTGCTCCAATTGTTTTGAAAGAAGCATATGGAGATCCTGTAAATTTAGTTAATTTTGAAAAAACTATGAATGAAAATACAGGTGTTTCAGTTGTTTTTTCTACATTAACTGAAACTTCTACTGGTGTTGTAAATGATATAAAGAAAATTTCTGAAATTTGTAAAAAATTTGGTGCTATTTTGGTTGTGGATGCAATCAGTGGTCTTGCAGGGCAAGAATGTAAAATGGATGAATGGGGAATTGATGTTGTAGTTTCAGGATCTCAAAAAGGCTTTATGATTCCTCCAGGACTTGCTTTTATTGCACTTAATGATAAAGCATGGGAAATGGCATCAAAATCAGACATTCCTAAATTTTATTTTGATTTAAATAAATACAAGAAAAAAATATCAGAAGGACAAACTCCATTTACTCCGCCAGTATCTTTGATTGCCGGTCTTGATGAAGCATTAAATATGATGATGGCAGAAGGAATAGAAAATATTTGGCAAAGACATAAAAATATGGCAAAAGCTGTAAGAGAAGCAGTTGTTGCTTTGGGATTGGAGCTTTTTAGTAGTAATCCTTGTGATGTTGTGACATCTTTTAAAGTTCCAGAAGGAATTGAAGGTGGCAAGATTGTAAAAATATTAAGAGAAAAATATGGTGTAAGTGTTGCAGGTGGGCAATTGGAAATGAAAGGAAAAATTGTTAGAATTGCACATATGGGATATATGGAAAGATTTGATATGATTATTGCACTTACTGCTGTTGAGATGATTTTGAAAGAATTGGGTGCAAATATTGAATTAGGGAAAGGTGTTGCTATTGTTGAAAAACATATTTTAACTTGGTAATTTTTATTTATATATGCCTTTAAATAAACTATAGTTATATAGCTTTTATTTAAAGGCATTTTTTTTATAAGGAATTTTAAATATGTTTAATAAAAAAAATATTTCGTATATTATTTCTACATTTTTTGGAGCAGGATATTTTCCAAAAGCTTCAGGGACTTTTACATCTTTAATTACAATCCCTTTTTCTATTTTAATATGCTATTTTTTTGGATTTGAAGGCATTTTTTTTATTAGCTGTATTTTATGTTTTTTAGGTTTTTTTTGTATTAAAGAAGTTTTAAGATATACTGCTCATGATCCATCTTTTATTGTTATAGATGAAGTTGTTGGGCAAATGATAACATTTGTTTTATGTGCAAAATATTTGAAGCATAACTTATCTATGATTAGCGCTTTATTGTATTTTTTTGGATTTATATTATTTAGGTTTTTTGATATTTTTAAATTTGGGTTAGTAAAGTGGGCAGATGAAAAACTTAATAATCATTTTGGTGTTATGTTAGATGATGTTTTCGCAGGAATTTTTTCTTCGATTATTTTGTATATTTTTATGATTTTGTTTAAATAAAAAATACGCCATATAGGGGTCGAACCTATGACCTTGACATTAAGAGTGTCCTGCTCTACCAACTGAGCTAATGGCGCATATTTTAAAATTTTTTATTTTTTGGCTTCAAATCCACGCCCGGTAGGATTCGAACCTACGGCCTGCGGATTCGAAGTCCGACGCTCTATCCAGCTGAGCTACGGGCGCAAAGATATTTTTTATTATAATATTTATATAAAAAATGTCAAATTTTCTAAACTTTAAATAAAAATAGTGTAAAAAAATTATTTTTTGATTATAATATTTTGATAACAAAAATTAAGTTTGAGGGTTGAAATGAGTATAATTAATATTTTAAAAGAAAAAGCAAAAAAATTATCCAAAAGCATTATTTATCCAGAGGGAGAGGATCCCAGAGTTATTAAAGCCGCAGTAGATTCAATATCTCAAGGAATAATAAAAAAAGCAGGATTGGTAGGAAATTCAGATAAAATAAAATTTATTGCAGAAAAATTGAATTTAGATTTAAAAGATAATATAGAAATATTAGATCCTTTGAGTGCTGAAAAATCAGATAAAATAGAAGAATTTGCGTATATTTTTTATGAAAATAGAAAACACAAAGGAATAACTATTGAAGAAGCAACAGAGACTGTTAAAAAAAATTTATATTTTGCATGTCTTTGTGTAAAAATAGGATTATATGATGGTTTTGTGGGCGGAGCTGTAAATACAACAGGAGATACTGTTAGAGCTGCTTTGTTTACTTTAGGTTTAAAAAAAGGGAATAGAACTTTATCTAGTTTTTTTATTATTGAAGTTCCAAATTGTGATTATGGAAATAAAGGATTATTTTTATTTGCAGATAGTGGAGTAGTTACAGATCCTACTTCTGCAAAGTTAGTTGATATTACTAAAAATACTAGAGATGCTTATTTTTCATTATTTGAAGAAGAACCTATTTGTGCATTACTTTCTTATTCTACTAAAGGTAGTGCAGAAGGAGATTCTGTTACAAAAATGAGAGAAGCTTTGACTATGATTAAAGAAAAATATCCAGAAATAAAAATAGATGGAGAATTACAGGCAGATGCAGCAATAATTGAAGATATTGCGCAAACTAAAGCTCCTGGAAGCGAATTCGCAGGTAAAGCTAATATTTTAATATTTCCAGATTTAGCTTCTGGAAATATTTCATATAAATTAGTTCAAAGATTGGCAAAAGCTACAGCAATAGGCCCTATATTTGCAGGATTAGCATATCCTGGAAATGATTTATCAAGAGGCTGTAATTCAGATGATATAGTTGGGGCAACAGCTGTAACTGTTTTACAAACACAAAATTAAAATAATAGGGAGATTATATGAATATTTATCAAGGAAAACTGATAGGAAAAGATCAAAAAATAGCAATAATAGTATCAAGATTTAATGAGTTTATTTCTAGTAAATTATTGTCAGGAGCAATAGATACATTAAAAAGACATGATGTATCAGAACAAGATATTGCTATTTTTTGGGTTCCAGGAGCTTTTGAGATTCCTATGTTAGCGAAAAAGCTTTCTTCAGCAAATAAATTTGATGCAATAATTTGTCTAGGTGCTGTTATTAGAGGAGAAACTCCTCATTTTGATTATGTTGCTTCAGAAGTTTCTAAAGGAATTGCTAATATTGCAATAGAAAAAGAAATTCCTGTAATATTTGGTGTTTTAACTACAGAAAATATAGAACAAGCAATAGAAAGAGCAGGCACAAAATCTGGAAATAAGGGAAGTGATGCTGCAATAACTGCTATAGAAATGGTAAATCTTTATAAAAATATATAATGAGGTATAAATAGTGACTAAATCAAAAATGGTAGTTGGAGGGCAAGCAGTTATAGAAGGTATTATGATGAGAAGCAAAAATTTTTATGCTATTGCTTTAAGACGAAAATCTGGAAATATTGACTTGAAAGTAGAAAAATGTTCAAGTATTACAAATAAATATAAAATATTAGCTAAACCTTTTATTAGAGGAATAGTTGCTTTAATAGAAAGTTTGATTATGGGGATGAAAACTTTATCTTATTCAGCAGATGTATATTCTTTGGATTATGAAGATGATTCAAAAAAAGATAAAGAAAAAAATATTGAAAATAATATTACAGAAAATGAAGGATCAAATATAGAAACAGAAAAAAAAGTTGAAGAGAAAAAAAATATTTCGATGGAAATTATTTTTTCAATTATATTGTCTTTTGGTTTTGGAATTTTATTATTTGTTATGGCTCCTCTTTGGTTGACAAATTTGATAAAAATTAAAATGGATATGACGAGTTTTGGATTTAATATGATAGATGGGATTATTAGGCTTGTTATTTTTTTAGGGTATGTTGTTATTATTTCTTTAATGAAAGATATTCGTAGAGTTTTTGAATATCATGGAGCAGAACATAAAACTGTTTTTTTATATGAAAATGGAGAAAAATTATCTCCAGAAAATGCAGAAAAATATTCTACATTACATCCTAGATGTGGGACAAATTTTATGTTTATAGTCATAATGGTTAGTATTTTGATTATTTCTATATTTAAAACAGATACTTTTATTATGAAAATACTTGTAAGATTAATTTTGCTTCCTGTGATTGCAGGTTTTTCATATGAAATTTTGAGATTTTTAGGAAATAATTTTCATAATAAATTTTTTAAATTATTTTTTTATCCAGGACTTTTTTTACAGAAACTTACAACTAGAGAACCAGATAAATCTCAATTAGAAATAGCAATTGCTGCTTTGAATGCGGTTTTGGAAAAAGAGGATGAGCTTAATAAAAATGACTAATTTAAATTTAATTTATAAAAAAAATTTTTTTTATAAAAAATTTTTTTTATTTTTATGTTTTATGTTTTTATTTATTTCATTTACATTTTGTATATCTAAAGATGAAAAAGATTTAAAAAATAATTATTCAAAAAACATAAGTATCAATAAAGATTCAAATATAGATTTTTATTTTGAAAAAGCAAATAAGTTTTATGAAAAATCTGATTATAATAATGCCTTAAATCTTTATTTGAATTTGTACTCTCAAGGTTGGATATCAAAAGACCTCCTTTATAATATAAGCAATACATATTATAAATTAGGACAAAAAGGATATTCTTTAGTTTTTATTGAAAGAGCAAAAATTTTGGCTCCAAGAGATTCAGATATTAATTATAATAGAAAATTTATTTATAATTTAGTCGGAGAAAAAGAAGAGCCTTTTAAAGAAGTAGTAAATATTTTAAATTTGAATGAATTGATAATTTCGTTTTTGATTTTTAACATATTATTTTGGATTTTATGTATTTTAATTAATGATATTAGACTAAATTTTTTTAAAAATAAGTTTATATATATTAGATTTTTTGTTTTATTTGTTGTAATTTTTTTTGCAATATGGCTTGTAACTTTTTCTATTATAAATCATAAAAAAATTTTAATTTCAATAATTCCTGATGTTCCTGTTTTTGCAAGTCCTACTCAAGATGGGCTGGCAATATTTACTGTTCCTGAAGCTAAAAAAGTATCTATTTTAAATAGAAAAGGTGATTGGCAAGAGATATATTTAGAAGATGAAAATTTAAAAGGTTGGGCTAAAAAGGAAAATTTTGAGGTTGTTTAAAATTTAAATTAATATTCAGGAGTTTATATTATGGATAAATATGAAGTAGTGATAGGTCTTGAAGTTCATATTCAGCTTAATACAAAGACTAAAATTTTTTGTGGATGTAGCACAAAATTTGGAAATTTACCAAATACAAATGTTTGTCCAGTTTGTACAGCAATGCCGGGCGTTTTACCAGTTTTGAATAAAAATGTTGTAGAATCTGCTATAAAAATAGGGCTTGCTTTAAATTGTTCTATAGCGGAAAAATCTGTTTTTTCAAGAAAACAATATTTTTATCCAGATCTGCCAAAAAATTATCAAATTTCTCAATATGATAAACCAACTACAATGAATGGATATATAATGTTACCTAGTGGAAAAAAAATAGGTATTACTAGAGCTCATATAGAAGAAGACGCTGGGAAATTAATTCATTCTAATGGAGATGAAAGTTTAGTTGATTATAATAGAACTGGTATTCCATTAATAGAAATAGTTTCGGAGCCGGATTTGAAAACACCAGAAGAAAGTTATGAATATTTAAACACATTGAAACAAACTATAAAATACTTGGGTGTTTCTGATTGTAATATGGAAGAAGGATCTTTAAGGTGTGATGCAAATATTTCTATTATGCCGAAAGGTTCAAAAGTTTTTGGAACTAAAGCTGAAATAAAAAATTTAAATTCTTTTAAAGCTGTTCAAAAATCCTTGCAGTTTGAAATAGAAAGGCAAATAGAACTTGTTGAAGATGGTGGTAAAGTTATACAAGAAACTAGACTTTGGGATGATAAAAAAGAAATAACAGTTTCAATGAGATCAAAAGAAGAAGCTCATGATTATAGATATTTTCCAGAGCCAGATCTTCCGATTTTGACTATAACAAAAGATTGGGTTGAAAAAATAAAATTAGAAATGCCTTTACTTCCTAATGCTAGAAAAGAATTTTTGATGAATGAATATGGGTTGTCAGAATATGATTCTAGTGTATTGACATCAGAAAAAGAATTGGCAGATTATTTTGAAAATTCTGTTAATTTTGTTTTAAATGAAGATAAAAATATTGACAAGAAAAATATATCTAAACAAATTTCAAACTGGATAATGGTAGAATTATTGGGGAAATTAAATAAAGAAAATAAAGCTATATCACAAAGTCCAGTTAGTTTTGAAAATTTTTCAAAACTTTTATTACTTATAAATAAAGATACTATTTCTGGAAAAATTGGAAAAATAGTATTTGAAGAAATGTTTATGGATTCTAACAAAACTCCAGATGATATTATAAAAGAAAAAAATTTAATTCAAATTACAGATACTTCAGAAATAGAAAAAATAGTTAAAGAAATTTTAGATGAAAATCCTAAATCTGTAGAAGAATATAAATCTGGAAAAGTTAAGATAATGGGATTTTTAGTTGGGCAAATTATGCAGAAAACTAAAGGAAAAGCGAATCCTGGAATAGTCAATAAAATATTAAAGGAAAAGCTAGATGAACTTAAATAATGGAAAAAGTGTAATATATTCTGGAAGTTTTGATCCTGCAACATACGGGCATTTGGATTTAATAAATAGAGCTGAAAAAATGTTCCCAGATTATAGAATAGTTGTGGCAGTTGCAAATAATTACTCCAAAAATAATCTTTTTACTTTAGAAGAAAGAACTTCAATTTTAAATGAAATTTATATAGATAATGATAGAGTAGAAATTTATAGTTTTGATGGGCTTTTGGTTAATTTTGCAAAACAGCAAAATGCTAATATTGTAATTAGAGGTTTGAGGGCTGTTTCAGATTTTGAATATGAACTTCAACTTGCATTGACAAATAGAAAAATAGGAGAGAATATAGAAACAATTTTTATGATGCCAAATGAGGAATATTCTTATTTGAGTTCGTCTTTGGTGAGAGAAGTTTCTAAATTGGGTGGGGAAGTTTCTCAATTTGTTCATCCTATAGTAGAAAGAGAACTGAAAAAAAAGTTTTTAAGTTGAAGATAATAAAACTATGTTATTTCATACAAAAAGAAAACAAAGAATTAAATTAAGACAAAATGATAAGAAAGAAGTAAATAAAAGAAATTTAAAAATTTTTTTTATTATTTTTTTCAGTATAATTTTATTATATTTTTGTTTTATTTTAAAAAATTATTTCAACAAATTAATAATTAATAAAAATTTATTTGCTTTAAAATCTATAAAAATAAATTTATTGGATAATAATGATAATATAATATCTATCGCTAACACTAAAAATTTAAATTTTGATAAAAAAGCATTTTTAGAAGATATTGATTTAAATTTGGGTGATAATATAAAATTTATAGATGTAGATATAAAAAAGAAAGAAATTCTAAAAAAGTTTAAAAATATAGAAGATATTGATATAAAAAAATATTATCCATATAGGATAGTTATTAATATAAAAATGAGGGCTCCAGTATTTTTTTTAATCAATGGATTTGATAATAAAAAAATTTTAATAGATAAAAATGGATATTATTTTTATGAAAATCAGAATTTTTGGAAAAATTTACATTTAATAGAATTAGATACAAGAACATTAAAGTCTAAATATAAAATAAACAAAAGAATTTCTTTTTTGACGGATTTAATTTTTGACATTAAAAATAATGATAATTTTTTTTATAAAAATATAAAAAAAATTTATATAAATGAAAATTTTGAAGTGGAAATTTTTTTTAATGATAAATTTGTTTTATGGGGAGCTATAGATAAACTTAAAAAAGAAGATATATATATTAAATTGAAATTGTTTCATTTGGTTATAAAAGATTTTAAAAATATAAACGATAAAAAAATTTCAAAAGATGTTTTAGAAATAGATATGAAGAATTTAAATATATATAAAAAAGATAAAAAATTTAATATAGATGGAAGTTTGATTTTGAGATAGTAATAAAATATTGCTAAAACTATATATATTTAATATAATTAAAAAATTTATTATTTAAATAATAATCAAAAATTAATGAAGTTTTGCGAATAAGAATAAAATTAAATTTATAAAATCGTGATTAAAATAAAATCCTTAAATTATATAAATTAAAATTTAAATGAAACACAAAACTTCTATAAGTTGTTATGAAAAATAACAATATAAAAGGAGTTATCATAAAGTATGAAGAAATTATTGTTTACAGAATTAGAATTAACCACAGAAATTTTAAAAGCAGTTAAGGATATGGGATTTGAAGAAGCCACTCCTATACAATCATTAACAATTCCAGAAATTATGAAAGGTTGTGATATTATTGGGCAAGCTCAAACAGGAACAGGAAAGACTGCTTCTTTTGGGATTCCTATTTTAGAGATGATAGATACCAAATCTAAAGATATTCAATTTATTATTTTAGCACCAACTAGAGAATTGGCTGTTCAAATTTCAGCAGAATTGAAAGAGTTAGCAAAATATAAAAAAGGTATAGGGATACTTCCAGTTTATGGAGGGCAACCAATAGATAGGCAAATTTTTGCTCTAAAAAAAGGAGTTCAGATTGTTATAGGAACTCCAGGAAGAGTTTTAGATCATATAAATAGAAAAACGCTAAAATTAGAAAATATAAAAATGGTGGTTTTAGACGAAGCTGATGAAATGCTAGATATGGGTTTTATTGAAGATATAGAAGAAATTTTAAAGACAACCCCAGAAAATAGACAAACAGTCTTTTTTTCTGCAACTATGTCACAAGATTTTATAGAATTAACAAAAAAGTATCAAAAAAATCCTCAGTTTTTAAAAGTAGAACATGAGGCGTTAGCAGTTCCAAAAATTAAGCAAGTTTATTTTGAATTAAGAGAAAATGGAAAGAATGAGCTTCTTTGTAGGCTTATAGATTTATATCAAATAAAATTAGGGATAGTTTTTTGTAATACAAAGAAAAAAGTTGATGATGTTGTGGCTAATTTACAACTTAGAGGATACTTTGCTGATGCTTTACATGGAGATATGAGCCAAATGAAAAGAGATGCTGTTATGGCTAGATTTAGAAAAGGGCATACTGAAATATTGGTTGCTACAGATGTTGCTGCTAGAGGAATAGATGTTGATGATTTAGAAGCAGTTTTTAATTTTGATTTGCCTCAAGATGAAGAATATTATGTGCACAGAATTGGAAGAACAGGTAGAGCTGGAAAATCTGGTTTTGCATTTAGTTTTGTAGCAGGAAAAGATATTTATAAACTAAGAGATATTCAAAGGTATACAAAAACTCAGATTGAAAGAGGTAGTATTCCAAAAATTGAAGAAGTAGAAGAAGTTAGAATGTCTCAATTTTTTGATAAAGTTCAGACAACAATAGATGATCCAGATATAGAAAAATATATAAAATTAGTTTCAAGAATGCTTTCAAAAGATCAAGATATAACATCTTTGGAAATTGCGGGTGCTCTTTTAAAAATG
Source organism: uncultured Elusimicrobiaceae bacterium (assembly GCA_964421155.1). GTDB lineage: Bacteria > RUG730 > RUG730 > RUG730 > RUG730 > CAYQVV01. The sequence goes on along the minus strand of CAYQVV010000005.1, from coordinate 18,380 downwards.
TATTTTAAAGGAAAAATAGATAACTCTCAAAATATAGAAGAAAGTTTTTCTCCTGAGAGAAATACTTCTAGTAGTAATAATAGATATAAAAGAACTTCTAATGTGACAAGGCTTTTTATTAGTATTGGAAAAATAGATAATGTTTCTGCAGGTGATATTTTGGGAGCTATTTCTGCTGAATCTCAAATAGATGGGAAATTAATTGGTAGAATAGAAATAAAAGATAATTGTAGTTTTGTAGAAGTTCCAAATGAAGAAGCAAATAATATTATTTTAAAAATGAAAGATAAAACAATCAAAAAAAATAAAGTTAGAATAGAAATTGCAAATCCAAGTACTTCTTCTAGTTATAAGAGTCCAAGACCAACAAATAGATATTCAAATAAAAATAGTTCACTTAGAAATTATTCAAATTCTTATAGCAATAATAAATATAATAGGAAGAAAGAGGAGTAATTAATGTTAGATTCTAAATTTAAAAATTTTGATGAAATTTTTTCTTTGATTGTAAAAACAGAAGAAGAAAATTCTGAAAGATTAGATAAATTGAAATTAGATAAAAAAAATGAAATAGAAAAATTTAAAGAAAGCAAAAAAAATGAAATAAATATAGAAAAAAATTTATATAAAGAAAAATTGAAAGTAGTTTATGATGAAAAAATAAATTTAATAAATATAGAAATAGAAAATAGAAAAGAAGAAATTTTGAAAAGCTTGGCCGATTCTAAAATTATTTTTGAATTTAATAAATCTAAAGCTATTGATTTTTTGAATATACAAATAGATAATTAGAAATTTAAAACAGGGAATAACTTTCCCTGTTTTTATTTTTATAGGAGGAAAAATGGAAAAAGAATCCAATGAAAGTTTTAATTTAGAGATAAAAAAAATACTTAAAAAGTATTTAAATGACTCAACGAAACTTATTCCTATTTTACAAGATGTTCAAAAAGAATTTGGCTATTTGTCAGAAGATTCCTTGATTACAATTTCTACAGAGTTGGGGATTTCTCCTGCAAAAGTTTTTGGTGTCGCAACTTTTTTTGCTCATTTTACTTTAGTTCCTAAAGGTAAAAATATTATAAAAGTTTGTAATGGAACAGCTTGTCATGTAAAAAAATCTGGAGATATAATAAAATTTTTAAGAGAAAAGTTTAATTTATCAGAAGATAAAATTACAAGCGATGATGGATTGGTTACATTAGAGACAGTTTCTTGTCTAGGTGCATGTGGATTAGCTCCTGTTGTTTTGATTAATGATGAAGTTCATGGGGAAATGACAGTAGAAAAATTGAAAAAACTTATTGAAAATTTGCTAAATTAAGGAGATTCCTAAGAATGTGTAATTTAGAACAAATAAAAAATGATTTAGATAAAGCTTTATCATTTATAAAAAAAAGAGTTGTTATTTGTGCAGGAACTGGATGTGTTGCAAATGGTTCTTTAAAAGTCTATGATAAATTTTTACAAATATCAAAAGAGAATAATCTAGAAGTTACAATAGATTTGAAAAAAGAAGATGAAGGAAAAGATGTTAGTGTTGCAAAAAGTGGATGTCAAGGATTTTGTCAAATGGGTCCTCTTGTGACAATTTTACCAGATGAAATATTATATACAAAAGTTAAAGTTGAAGATGTAGAAGAAATTATAGAAAAGTCAATTTTAAAAAATGAAGTTATAAATAGATTGCTTTATGTTAATCCGTCTACAAAAGATCACTGTAAAGGAGTTAAAGAAATTCCTTTTTATACAAAACAAAAAAGAATGATGCTAAAGGATTGTGGACGAATTAATGCAGAGTCAATAGATGAATATATTATGACTGGTGGATATTTGATGGCTAGAAAAGCTGTCCTTGATATGACGCAAGAAGAGATTTGTAAAGAAGTATTGGAATCTGGATTGAGAGGTCGTGGAGGCGGAGGATTCCCTACTGGAAAAAAATGGGAATTTACAAGGATTGAAAAAAGTGAAAAGAAATATTTGATATGTAATGGAGATGAAGGAGATCCTGGGGCTTTTATGGATAGAAGTGTTATGGAAGGGAATCCTCATTTGTTGATAGAAGGGATGATAATTGCAGCTATGTCTTTCGGTGCTGATGAAGGATATGTTTATGTTAGGATGGAATATCCTTTGGCAGTGGAGAGAGTAAATAAAGCTATAAAAGATGCAAAAGAAAAAGGAATTTTAGGTAAAAATATTTTTGGTTCAGATAAAAATTTTGAACTTCATGTTATGGAAGGAGCAGGTGCTTTTGTTTGTGGAGAAGAAACAGCATTAATTGCTTCAGTTGAAGGAAAAAGAGGAATGCCAAAACCTAAACCTCCATTTCCTGCTCAAAAAGGTCTTTTTGACAAACCCACAGTTATAAATAATGTTGAAACTTTGGCAACAGTTCCAATTGTTATGCAAATAGGAGCTAAAGAATTTAAGAAGATAGGAACTGCAACTTCTTCAGGGACGAAAACATTTGCAATAACTGGAAATGTAATTAATACTGGGCTTATAGAAGTTCCTTTTGGTACGACGATAGGAGAAATTATAGGTGAGATAGCAGGTGGAGTAGTTGATTCTAGAGGAAATATAAATAATGATGCTTTTAAAGCTGTACAGATAGGGGGACCTTCTGGAGGGTGCTTAACTAAAAAAGATTGGAATTTGCCTGTTGATTATGAAAGTTTAAAGCAAGCTGGAGCTATGGTTGGTTCTGGTGGACTTGTTGTTATGAATGATCAAACTTGTATGGTTGCAATCGCTGACTTTTTTATGAATTTTACACAAAATGAGTCTTGCGGTAAATGTGTACCTTGTAGAGAAGGAACAAAGCAAATGAAAGGTATGCTTGAAGATATAAGAGATGGTATTGCAACTGTCAAAACACTTGATAAATTAAAAAATCTTGCAAAAATAGTTCAAAAAGCATCTTTATGTGGACTGGGAAAAACAGCTCCAAATCCAGTATTATCAACATTAAAGAATTTTGAAGATGAGTATATGTCTCATGTTGTTGATAAAAAATGTCCTACAGGTAATTGTTCTAAACTTACTTCATATAATATTTCTGAAGATAAATGTATTGGATGTACAGCTTGTGCTAGAAAATGTCCAGTTGGAGCTATTTCTGGAGATTTAAAAAAACCGCATAAAATAGATCAATCATTATGTATAAAATGCGGAATATGTTTTACAACTTGTAAATTTAATGCAATTAAAAGAGGATAAAAATGTCAGATAATAAAATAACAATTAATAATATAGAAATTCCTTTTACGAATGAAAAAAATATTTTAGAAATTGCAAAAAAAGCTGGAATAAAAATCCCTACATTTTGTTATAATCCGGAATTATCAGTATATGGTTCTTGTAGAATGTGCATTGTGGAATGTGAAGGAATGGGAATAATATCCTCTTGTTCAACAGCTCCCAAAAATGGAATGGTAATAAAAACAAATACAGAAGAAATAAGACAAATTAGAAAAACTATTTTGGAATTACTTTTAGCTAATCATTCTCAAAATTGTTATATATGTTCCAGAAGTACAGATTGTTCTTTGCAAAAGTTTGCAAAAGATTTTGGGATATTTGAAGTTCCATATAAAAAAAGAAAAATTGAAAAACCAAAGTTTGGAATAAGAGATGTAAATAAATGTATTTTATGTGGACAATGTGTCAGAGTTTGTGAGGAAAAGCAAGGAATTGGAGCAATAGACTTTGCATATAGAGGATCAAATACAGAAATAATGTCAGCTTTTAATAAAAGTTTAAAGGAAGTTGAATGTGTATCTTGTGGGCAATGTATACAAGTTTGTCCAACAGGAGCTTTATCTGTTGAAATGGATACAGATATTATTTGGAAATATTTAAATGATAAAAATTTTACAGTTGTTGCCCAGATCGCTCCTGCAGTTCGAGTTGCTATAGGAGAAAAATTTGGATTTGCTCCAGGAGATTTGACAACAAACAAGATGGTTACGGCATTAAAAATGTTGGGATTTGATAAAGTTTTTGATACTTCTTATACTGCAGATTTAACGATTTTGGAAGAAGCTACAGAATTTTTGCATAGAGTTGAAAATGGAGAAACTATCCCAATGTTTACATCTTGTTGTCCAGCTTGGATAAGTTTTATGGAAATTTATTATCCAGAAATGTTAGGACATTTATCAACATGTAAGTCTCCTCAGCAAATGTTTGGAGCAATAACAAAAGCTTATTCTGAAAAAATGATGGGCGTTAAAAAAGAAAATTTAAAAGTAGTTTCTATAATGCCTTGTACTGCAAAAAGAGGAGAAGCAAGTAAAGACAAATTTAAAGTTGAAGGAATTTCAGATGTTGATTTTGTTTTGACAACTCAAGAATTAATAAAAATGATAGAAGAAGCAGGAATAGATTTTAAAAATTTAAAAGATACAGAATTTGATTCTCCATTTAAAGAAAGAACAGGAGCAGGCGTAATTTTTGGAAATACTGGAGGAGTTACGGAAGCAGTTTTGAGATATATAAAAGATTTAGATACTGTTCCAGCAAAACCAGAAGAATTTGAATTTAAAATAGTTAGAGACAATAAAGGAATAAAAGAAGCAACAATTAATTTTAGAGGAATAGATGTTAATATTGCAATAGTTGCAGGATTAAAAAATGCTAGGAAAATTGTTGAAGAAGTAAAGGCTGGAAAATCTAAATATCATTTTATAGAAGTTATGACTTGTCCTAGTGGATGTATTTCTGGAGGAGGTCAGCCAACTTCTTGTGATGAAGATTTTAAAAACAAAAGAACCCAAGGATTATTTAATGAGGATAAAAATATAAAATATCATAAATCTCAAGAAAATCCTGATATTCAAAAATTTTATAAAGAATTTTTAGGGAAACCAGGAAGTCATGAATCACATGATAAATTACATACTCATTATGAAAATAAAAATTTAAAAAGTAAATATTTAAAAAATAAATAGTTTTTTGTCAAAAAAATACTTTACAAAATAATTTTTTTATTTTAATCTTTAAATTTTCAACCTCGCTCAATTAATTTGGGTGGGGTTTCTTTATTTTTTGATTTGGAGGATATATTGAAATTAAAAAATTTAAAATCAAAACTAGAAAACAATTTGTATTCTAATATTTTTACTATAACAGCAGAACTTTTTCCTCCTAAGGGAACAGATGTTTCTGATATGATAAAAAAAGCGAATATAATTAAAGATTTTGTAACAGCAGTAAATATAACAGATTGTCAAAGAGCTGTTATGAGAACTAGTTCTTTAGCACTTTCTAGGCTTATGTTAGATATAGGAGTTGAACCTATTTATCAAATAACGACTAGAGATAGAAATATGTTGGCTTTACAATCGGATATTTTAGGGGCTAGTGTTTTAGGTATAAAAAATATTTTAGTTCTAGGGGGAGATCATCCAAAAAATGGAGATCATAAAGAAGCAATACCTGTTTATGAAACAAATACTTTGGGGCTAGTTAAAACAATAAAAAAGATGGAATCTGGTTTGGATTTTGTAGATAAAAAATTAAAAGGGGCTCCCTCTTTTTTTATTGGAACAGCTTTAAATCCTAATTTAAGACCTTTAGAATCTGCTAATGATGAATTAAACAACAAACTTACTTCGGGTAGTAACTTTTTTCAGACTCAACCGATTTTTGATGTCAAAGATTATTTAGAATATAAAAATTTTTGTGATAAAGATTCCGATAGAAATATTTTAGTTGGAGTTTTGCTTTTAAAATCTTTAGATTTTGCTGAAAGAATGGCAAATATCCCAGGAATGAATGTGCCAAAAGAAATTTTAAATAGATTAGAAAAAAGTAATGATCAATTAGAAGAAGGAATAAAAATATCAAGAGAGATTATAAAAGAATTAAAAGATAAAAATTTTGCTAAAGGTGTTCATATAATGGCTATTGGTACAGAAGAATATATTCCTAAAATTTTAGAATATATATAAAAACTTTGGAATTGCTTTTTATTATTTTTTATTATAAAATTAAATTAAATTAAATTAAATTAAAACTTTTAAGGAGTTTAAATATGGCTTTGTATTCTGACAAAGTTATGGATCACTTTGAAAATCCTAGAAATGTCGGCTCTATAGAAAATGCAGATGGAATAGGAGAAGTTGGAAATGCAACTTGTGGTGATATCATGACTTTTTATATAAAAGTTGAAAATGATGTTATTGTTGATGTAAAGTTTAAAACTTTTGGGTGTGGAGCAGCTATAGCAGTATCTTCTATGGTTTCAGAAATGGCAAAAAATAAAACCATTGAAGAAGCAATGAAAATAACTAACAAAAGTGTGGCAGAAATGCTAGGTGGATTACCGAATAATAAAATGCATTGCTCTAACCTTGGAGCAGATGCACTAAAAAAAGCTATAGAAAATTATATTAGTAATAAAAAATAAGAAGAAAAAAATGGTAGGAATATCTAAGAAAATTTATTTTGTATTTTTTATTTTAGTAGTAATTTTTTTTGGATTATCTTTACATAATAGAGTTTCTAATGTAGATGAGGCCCAACTAGCAGAACATTCATATACTTTAAATAAATTTGGTGTTGTAAAATCTAATTTAAATATTCCATATATGGAACAATATGGAATTAAAACATATCATTATCATAAATTTTTGATTATTTGTGGAGCATTAGCTAATAGAATTTTTGGATATTCTATTTATACTTTTAAATCAGTTATTTTATTTTTTTTGATAATATTTTTATTTTTTTTATATAAATATGCTAGATATAATTTCAAAAATAATAATTATTTTTATCTTATAGCTTCAATAGTTTTAATACATGCATCTATTTATTATTTTGGGTTTACTTTTAGACCAGAAGTTGTAGTTATGAGTTTAGGGTTTATTAGTTTTTATAACTTAATTTTAGGTTTAGAAAAAAACAATAAAATAAATATAATATTTTCTGGAATATTTGCAGGTCTTTGCACTTTTACTCACTTGAACGGATCAATTTTTTGTGTATCTGGATTTGTTTTTTTGCTTATAAATAAAAAATTTAAAGATGCAATGTTGTTTGGGATTTTTGCATTTATTTTTTCTGCTCTATACTTTTGGGATACTAGAAGTTTAGCTGAATTAAAAAATTGGTATACATATTTTAAGTTAGAGCCTATTATTATAGAGAAAAAAAATATTTTTATGAGGATAATAGACGAGCAAAAAAGATTTTTTCATAGTGAAAAAGAAATTGTATTTTCTTTACTATTTTTTTTAAGTTTTTTTTCTATATATAAAAATTTGAAATTTAAATATAAAAATTCATATTTTTATACAGAAGAAAATAAATATAAAAATATTTTGCTTTATACATTGCTATTAATGATTTCCTTAATGTTAATATCTTCAAATACAACTTCTAAGTATGCTATAGTTTATATTCCAGAAATGGCTATAATAATAGTAATGGGATTTATGAATTTAAAATATAGAAAAAAACAATTTCAAATAATATTTTTGATTTTGTTTATATCATATTTTTTTATACATTATTTTAATGATTTAGATATTGTTAGATTTAAAATAAATGTCAAAGAAAGAAGCCAAGAAATATCTAATTTGATTGGAGAGAAAAATATAAAAGTCTTTTCTCCAGAAAGTTTTGTTTTTAATCAAATATCTAATTATAAAATTTATGGATATGTTTGTTTTAGTTATTATTATGCGATTCACTATCCAGAAAAAGAAAGAAATTTATTTGAATACTTATCGTTTGCAAAATTAAATAATGTTAAATATTTGATTATAGATAGGATTCAAGAAGGTAGTGAAATAAGAGATGAAGATTATGCTTTATTGGATTCTTTATCATTGAATGATACTTTTAATAATTTTTCTCTTTATAAAAGAGAAAATAATATTTATATTTTAAAGAATGAAAGTATATAAAAAATAAAAAAAAGAAGGTTTTAATTATGGTTTGTAAAAATAAAGAAAATAATAAAATTAAAAAAGTTGTTTTAGCTTATTCTGGAGGATTGGATACATCAGTAATAGTTCATTGGTTAATTCAAAAATATGGATGTGAAGTTGTTTGTTATTCTGGAGATATGGGGCAGGGAGAAGATTTGTCTCAGCTAGATGATAGAGCTAAGGCAGCAGGAGCTAGTAAACTAATTGTTGAAGATTTAAAAGAAGATTTTGCAAAAGATTATATAATGCCTGCTATGCAAATGCATGCTTTATATGAAAATCAATATGATTTAGCAACTGCTTTAACAAGACCTTTGATCGCTAGTAGATTGGTTCAATTCGCTATTAAAGAAGGAGCAGATGCTATAGCTCATGGATGTACTGGGAAAGGAAATGACCAAGTTAGATTTGAAACTACAATTGCAGCATTAGCTCCACATTTAAAAATATTAGCTCCTGTTAGGGAATGGGAGTTGACTACTAGAGAATCTGAAATAGAATACGCTAAAAAGTATAAAATACCAATAAATGTTAATAAGAAGAAAGTTTATAGTATAGATAAAAGTTTATGGGGGATTAGTATAGAGTGTGGAGTTCTTGAAGATCCATGGAATGAACCTCCAAAAGATACTTATATCTCAGTTAAAGAATTAGAAGAAACTCCTAACAAGCCAGAATATTTAGAAATTACATTTAAAAATGGGATTCCAATAAAAATTAATGATAAAAAATATGCATTAGTTGAGTTAATTACAGAATTAAATATTATTGCTGGTAATCATGGTATAGGTAGAGTTGATATGATAGAAAATAGATTAGTAGGAATTAAATCTAGAGAAGTATATGAAACCCCAGCTGCTACATTGCTTATAAAAGCACATAGAGATTTAGAAAGTTTGGTTTTAGATAGAGAAATTTTGCATTATAAAGATATTTTGGTTAATAAATTTTCAGAAATAATTTACTATGGATTATGGTTTTCAAATTTGACAGAAGCAATAATTGCATTTAATCAAACTTCGCAAAAATATGTAGAAGGAGTTGTTAGATTAAAATTATTTAAAGGCAATGTATATGTTGTTGGTAGAAAATCTCCTTTTTCTTTGTATCAAGATAATTTGGCTACATATGCAGAAGGGGATATATTTGATCAGAAATTATCAAAAGGATTTTTAGAATTATGGAGTTTGCCTTATAAAGTTGCAGGGCAAGTTAGAAAAGATAAATAGTAAAGTATAGGAGGTTTTTATGTCAATTCTTAAAGGAACTAGAACAGAAAAAAATTTATTAAAAGCTTTTGCTGGAGAATCCCAAGCAAGAAATAGATATACATACTTTGCAAGTGTTGCAAAGAAAGAAGGATACGAACAGATATCAGGTATTTTTTTAGAAACAGCAGAAAATGAAAAAGAACATGCTAAATTGTTTTTTAAATATTTAAAAGATGGAGATGGATTAGAGATTACAGCAACTTTTCCTGCTGGAAAAATAGGAAATACACAAGAAAATTTGTTGTCAGCAGCAGAAGGTGAAAATGAAGAATGGACAGTTTTATATAAAGAATTTGGTAATGTTGCAAAGGAAGAAGGTTTTAATGATATAGCAGAATCTTTCTTTCAAGTTTCAAAAGTTGAAAAACATCATGAAGAAAGATATAGAAAATTACTTAAAAATATTGTAGAAAATAATGTTTTTAGTAAAAAAGAAAAAATTTTTTGGAAATGTAGAAATTGTGGATATGTATTAGAAAGTAATAATGCTCCAGAGTTATGTCCTGCATGTCAGCACCCTAAAAGTTTTTTTGAAGAAATGTCAGAAAATTATTAATAAATTATAGGAGAAAAAATGTTTGTAGATTATTTAAAAAATTATATAAAAAATAGTGATTCAGAAGGCAATGAAAAACATGTTCCTTTTATATCTGTAAAAAATTGTGAGTCATGTAATGAATTAGGAGTGACTATTAAAGTAGGAAAAGATATTTTTCATCCAAGTACTATAGAACATCATATACAATATATAGAGTTATATGGGATAACAAAAGATGAAGGAAAATTGACTTTTATAAATAGATTTATTTTATCAAAAGAAAATACAATTCCTTATGTAAAAACCCATATTAAAAATAATAAATTTACAAAATTAATTGTATTGTCTGAATGTAATATTCATGGACTATGGGAAACAGAAATAATAATATAAATATATAACAATATAAAAACAAAATAGGAGAAAAAAATGAGAAGACCTTTTTTAGCAGGAAATTGGAAAATGAATAAAAATATATCTGAAGCTATAGAATTAGTGGACGGATTAATAAAAGAAGTTGGAAGTTTTTCAGATAGAGATATTTTGGTATGTCCTCCTTTTACAGCATTATCAAAAATTAGTGAACTGGTTAAAGGAACTAATATAAAATTAGGAGCTCAAAATTGTAGTTATGCGGAAAGTGGAGCATATACCGGAGAAGTATCTGTTGATATGTTAAAAGATGCTGGATGTGATTATGTTATTCTTGGACATTCTGAAAGAAGAGTTTTATTCGGAGAAACAGATGAAGTTATAAACAAAAAAGCAAAATTGGCAATTTCTAAAGGTTTAAAAGTTGTTTTTTGTGTTGGAGAAGTTTTAGAAGAAAGAGAAAATGAAAAAACTTTTGAAGTAATAAAAAAACAAATAATAAATGGGTTGCAAGATTTGGATTTAAATAATATAATAATAGCATATGAACCAGTTTGGGCTATAGGAACAGGTAAAACTGCAAGTCCTGAACAAGCTGAAGAAGTACATTCTTTCATTAGAAATTTGATTGCAACGGAATTTTCAAGTAACTGTTGTTCTTGTTGCTGTTCATCTAAGAATTTTGCAGATGATATGATAATTCTTTATGGTGGAAGTGTAAATCCTTCTACAATTCAAGGATTAATGGATTGTAAAAATGTTGATGGTGGTTTAGTAGGTGGTGCAAGTTTGAAAGTAAAAGATTTTTCAGAAATAGTAAAATTGGCAAAATAAATAAAAAAATTTCTAGGAGATTAAGTATGAATTTTTTTAGCAAATATATTAATTTTATAAAATATTGTTTTTTCTTGATTTTTTTGTTTAGTATTTTTGGTTATATAAATATATTTGCAGGTTCATATGATTCAATATATCCTATTTTTTCAGAACATTATAAGTCAAAAATTTTATCTAGGAATTCTAATGATAGCCACTATGTTTTTAATGATATATCTAAGGATGGATTAAATAGTGGAATAGGACTAGATGCTTCCCCTTATAATAAAATTCAAGGAAGTGATGTTTTTTGGATATCTACTACTACATATTCTGACTTGAATCTTTCAAATTTACTAGAATCTAAAAAAGCTTTTGCAGCAAAAATTGCTCAAAAATATGGTGGAAATCCAGTTACAATTTCGAGTACTACTTATACTGTAGAAGTTCCTACATCTACTTATAGTAATGTTGGATATTTGCAGCATTATTTATATGGTGACATTTCAGAAATGAGTAATTTAAATGTTGAGAATGGAGATATTATAGAGGGAAATGATGTTATTGCTTTAAAAATGGTATATGGAGATTTTAATTTTTCTTATTATGATCCTACTCTTGGAATTGTAATACGTAACCTGACAACAGGTCTTCCTACATATAAAGATTATCAATATTTAGAACACGAAATGTCGCCTTTTTATAATCATAATTATGATATATACCATGATCAATATGGAGATTCTATATATTATTCTAATTTGAAAAATAGCAATTTTGCTTCTTTACGAAAAAAAGATTTATCTGAATTTAATTATATTTTATTTAATGTTCAAATTTCTTCTATGGTAAATTTGAATTCTCCATATAGTCCAGGATGGTCAAACTTTATTAAGTTTGCAATAAAGGTTTCAACTACCCAAGCGTCTTTTAATAATCTAGTTGATACGGCATATAAAGAATATTCAACCGATATATATGTTTCAACATTAACAGCGACTAATTTTTTACAAAAACAATTATCCATTAAAAATAATGGAAATAAATCTTGGTATCAAGTTGTAATTCCATTACAATGGTTAGTAGAAAAAAATTCAGGTAATACTAATTATTTGAAATATTTTCAATCTTTTTATTTTCAATCTAGATATGGAAATTATACATGGAAAGGAGAAAAAGTTCCAGTTGATATTTATATGGATAACTTTGTTTTATTTAAAAGTTTACCAAATAATATAAAAATTTTTAGAGGTTCAGATGAAATTAACACAAGTACTACTGTTGCAAAGGGAGAATCTTTATATTTGACTGCAGAGGCTTATGCTAATACGGAACTATCAGCTATGAATCCTCCAAAATGGATAGTTAGTAAAGATGGATCAGATATAGATTATGGATCTAGTTATAGTAAAAATTTTATTTTTAATACTGCGGGAACATATACTATAAATATTTCTACTTCTATGTATAATCCTGGGTATACTACAGGTAATTTAAATACTATAGGGGAAGAAATTTTTTTAACTAACTCAATAACAGTAACTGTTAGTGATACTTCTGTAGATTACAAATCAAAATTTGATATATATGCTAATAACTATATACATTATGGTGAATTAAAAACTTTTTCTGGGACTTCTAGTAATATAGATATTTCAACAGTAACATTATCAGGAGATTCAGATAAGTCTTTAAAAGTTAGTTATAGCAAAGGGGCTTCAGATTATGTTGGAATGTTTTTTTCTGTAGGTAGTGGAGATTTAGGGAAAGATTTGAGTGTTTTCCAAGAAGGAGTAATTTCTTTTGATATAAAACTTGCTGAAAATATAACAACCCCAAATTTAACAATTTCTTTAAGATCTAATGGACTTTCTTCCGATTCTAATAAAGCAAAAGTTAATTTGTCAGAATGTGGTATAACATTATCTACAACATGGCAAACAGTTGTAATTCCTATGAGTTTATTTTTAGAAAAAGAATCATCTTTAGATCTTTCTAAAGTTTTAGAATATTTTATTATTTCAGATGTTTCATCATCATCATTATCATCAGAAATTTATATTAAAAATATAAAATGGCTATCTAAAACAGCTTCCACTCCTACATTTAGTTTGGCATTGAGCAATACAGATTTAACTGGAAGTCCTACAGAAATAAAATGGACGATTGATAAATATGAAGATTTTACTTGGAAAGTTTCAGGACAATGTTTGAAGATGATTTATAAAGATTATTCTTACAATAAAGAAAATACTAAAATAAAAATATATACAGATAATTTATCTAATTATAGCACTGCTAGTCCAGGATTAATAAAAACAACAAACAATGCAAAAAATTTAGATATGGCTTGGAGAGTTTCAAATATTCTTCAATCTAGTTTATCAATAAAACCAGTATATACATCAGGAACTTTTGATATAGGATTATCAACTGCTACAGATAGTAATTATTTTGTATGGCACTGGGTGCAAGATAAAAATAAAACTGATTCAGATACAACAAAAAAAGCATTTATAGATTCTGAAAAAGAAATATATCAATATCAAAAAGGATTTCATTATGTTTCAGGAGCTAATGGATATGCTTCAAATATGAATGATACTGTGTCAAGTTCTTTAGGTATTAGAAAGAAAATTTTTTCGAAATTAGGAACTACAGATAATTCAGAAATAGCTGTTAATGATACATATTATTTATATTTAGCTGGAAATTTTGTAAATGCTAAGTCTGATGAAAGCTATAATGCAAATTTAGTTGTTGAATATATAAGTGAGTAAAATAATAATATGATTAATGTTAATAAAAAATTATATTTATTTATAATTTCATTTATTTATTTATTTACTTTTGTAAGTGCAGATATATCTATAATTCCTTTTAATTATTTGGTTTATGATTATAATATCAAAATAAAAGATAAATTTATTTTAAAAAATTCAGACAATGAGTTTGATTTTGTTAAGTTGAGAATAAGGAATAAATATCCAAATATAAAATTAAAAGAAAATATAAACGATATTTTTATATTAGATAATGATTTTTATAAAATTAAAGATGTTGAAACATTGGATATAAATTATAAAATAAATAGTCCAAAAAATTTGAAAAAAGAATTAGCATTTGATTTATCATTTGAGTTGGAGTCTAGTAAAATAAAAGGAGTAAAACAAGTTTTTACAACTGCAATTTATGTTTTACCTAGAAAAAAGAAGAAAAATATAAAAGTAATTTCATGTGTTTTGAAAGGTAATAAAATTTTTGTTGATATACAAAATAAAGGTAATTTTCATTTTAGACCTAAAATAAAATTAATTTCTGAAAAAGGCAAAAAAATCATATATTTTTATGATTCTGATCCAGTTTTTCCAGATTTTAATAAAGTTTTTGAAAGTTATGAAGTTGAATCTAATATTTTAGAAAAAGAAGTTTTTTTATTGAAAATTTTAGATAAAAAAAATGGAATAGATTTTACTAAAAAAATAAAAATAAAGGTAAATTAATATGTTAAAAACACTTGAAATTAAAAAAAATCAAAAAATTTTTAGAAGTTTTTTTATTTTAATATTTTTGAATTTATTTTTTTTGAATATTCTTTTTTCAAGCAGTATAAATTCTTTTTTATGTACTGTATCTATAGGTAATATAATAAAACCAATACATATAGAGCATATTCCTATAGAAAAAATATATGGGATAAATAATACTGTAAATTTTACTGTTGATATTCTTGATACAGTTGAAGTAGAACGAGTAACTCTTTTTTATAAATACAAAGAAGATTCTGTATTTTCTTCTAGGAATTTTACTTTAGTAAAATCATCAGATCTTACAATTAATTCTTATTCTGGCATTGTTGCTGTAACAGATACAGAATTAAATAAAACAGGAGAGTTTTTATATTATATAGAAGTAAAAGAAGTTAATAATGATTCTCCTTATTATTGGGGAAATAAAAATAGCTCTTCTCCTCAAAGTGTTATGATAACTACAGATTTAAAAGAAATTGTTGTTTCAGAAAAAGGAGGCGTTTTTGTTATAGATGATGGGGCAGGAAATACTTTGTTATCATTAGATATTCCAGAGGGTGCACTATCTACTACAACCAATATAAAAATTAAACAAAAAAATATTTCTTATACAGAATATTTAAATGGAAATAATCCCGCAGTTGCCTTTGAATTTGAACCTAAAGGTTTGAAATTTTTAAAGCCAATATCTATGGAATTTAAATATACAGACACTAATAATGATGGGAAAGTTGATAATCTTTCATCAGGAGTAGATTCAATATATAATTTAAGAGCTTATTATTGGGAAAATAGTTCTAAATGGGAATTATATGGTGGAGTTGTATCAAAAAATAATAAAAGTGTTCTTTTTAAAACAGATCATTTTTCTGTATATGCTTTATTTTATACAAAATTAGACAAAGCTGGATACAGACCTAAATATAGAATTTTTACACCAAATGGAGATGGGATAAATGATAAAATTCAATTTTTGAATTTAGATAACGAGTCTTTATTGCTTAGATTTTTTGATATAAATGGAAGGAAAGTTAGAGATTTAAAACAGCCTCCTTATGAATGGGATGGAAGAGATAATTCTGGAAGATTGGTAGAATCTGGAATATATATTTATCAATTTAAAGTTAAGATTGATGATAAAGAGCAATATGTAAACGGAACAGTTGCATTAGCTAAATAAAAAATATAAAATTATAAAAAAAGGATATATTATGATATTAAAAAAAGTAGAAAAAATATTTTTAATATTAGTACTTCTATTTTGTTCTAATTTTAATTTGTTTTCAGCTTTTGATGGAAATAGATATAAATCTCAAAATACTAGAGCTAGAGGCTTGGGAAATTCTTATACAGCTTTGGCTAATGATAGTGGAGCTTTCTTATATAATCTAGCAGGCCTTGCAAAAGTAAATTATTACGATTTATATTTTTTATATACAGACTTATATTCTGATTTAGAAGGAGTTGATTTATATTCTGGATACACTTCTTTTATTTTTCCTATAAACAATATTGGGACTTTTGGAGTAAATTATAATAAATTCCAAGGAGATGATCTTTATTATGAAGATATAATAAGTTTGGGATATGGAAAAAGATTTTTTAATAAATTAAGTTTAGGGTTAGGGGTATCTTTTTTGAAACACGGATATGAAGTAAAATATGGAGAAAATATTAAATATATAGATCCTACTTTTGAGAATGGAACTGAGGCGGATAATTATGGAGTAAATTTAGGGCTTTTGTATGATTATAATAAATATTTATCTTTAGGACTTTCTGCAAATAATATTAATAGACCTGATGTTGGTTTGAAAGATAAAGATATTGTTCCAGAAGATTATAGGTTTGGAGTTGCATTTAAATATAATTCTTTAGCAATACCAATTGATATTTCTTATAGAAGACAGGATTGGGGAACAGATAAAGATAATAAAATAACAAAATCTATAGGTTTTGAAAAATGGTTTTCAGAAGTTTTTGCGGCTAGAGCAGGATTAAATGATTATGAATATTCTGTAGGTTTTTCTTTAGTAAAGCCTAATCTTTTTAAAAAAGTGGATACTGGATTAGAATATTCTTTCTCTTTTCCTAGATATTTAGAAGATACTTTCGGTTCTCATCAATTATCTATATTTTTTAGATTTGGAAATAGTCAAAATTTTGAAAAAGAAAAAAATAGAGAATTTTATGACTATCAAAGTTTACATCCTAAATTTAGTATAAAACAAGGAGTTTCTTCTAATTCAGAAAATGTTTCAGAATTATTTTTTGATGGAGTAATAATATATAAATTTAAAGATATAGTTGATAATAAAGATACATATACACAAGCTTTGGATCTTGCAAAAAAATTGTCTATTTTAATGAAAACAGAAATAGTAAAAGATACAGACTTAAAAATAGAAAAAGAAACAGAAAATTATTATATAAATATAAAGAATATGTTAAAGATTCCAGTTTTTAAAGAAAAAAATATTTCTTTACCTAAATATGAACTAAATGTTAATGCCTTGTTTAACAAATTAAAATATATATTAGTTTTTTCAGAAAATTTAAATTCTGAAGTAAAAAATATTGGAAAAAATATTAAAGTTGTTAAAGGAATAACTTCGGCAGGAGAAGTTGGAGTTATATATTTAAATGATAAGCAAGTTTTTACAATATATTCTAATAGTAAAAAAGGGAAAACTTCTTTCGAAGTTGCAATAGATTTTGCTAATTTTATAAATAAATATTTATCATTTGATAAAAAATCTTTAAATATTTATTCTGATAGAGCATATGGAGAAGAATATATTTATTTCAATTATCAAGAAGTATTAAACATAAATAAAGAAGCAGAATTTTTAGGTATTACTCCAGAAATTTTATCAAAAGAATATATAAAAAGATTAAAATTTATTTTTGGTATTGAATAAAATGAAGATGGAAATTTAAATGATAGAATACGATATTTTAAATTTAAATGAAGATGATATTGTTAAAAAATTTTTAGACTATAAAATAGGAATAGTTCCTACAGAGACAGTCTATGGATTAGCAGGGATATGCAAGCCTTTTGATTTAATAGTAAAAAATAAAATTTATAACATAAAAAAAAGAGATATATCAAAAAATTTAGTTTTACAAATAGGAACTAATTTTGATATTTTAGAAATAGTAGAAAATATTAATGAAAATGCAGAAAAATTAATAAATAAATATTTTCCAGGACCAATCACTCTCATATTTAAAGCTTCAAGCAATTTTATAAAAAATTATGATTGGAATATAGAGACAGTTGCAATTAGAATTCCAAATCATGAATTTTTATTGTCTATTTTAAATAAAATAAAAAATCCTTTATTTGTTACATCAGCTAATATTTCAGGAGAAGAAATCCTAAATGATTTTGATTTTTTAAAAAGAAAATTTGAAAATGAATTAGATGTTGATTTTATTGTTAAAGATGAAGGAACTTCAAAAACTAATATTCCATCAACAATAATAGATGTTTCTAATGATAAAGAAATTAAAATTTTAAGAGAAGGTGTAGTTTCATCTGAAGAAATTTTTAAAATTTTAGCTTAGAAAATTAATGTAGGAATGTTATGGGTAATTTTAATTTCAATTCTAAAGATATTCCTTTTAATGAAAAAGATAATTTAGAAAAAAATATGTTTATAGTTGATGGAAATGCTTATATTTATAGAGCATATTATGCTATAAATGATTTAAAAACTTCTCAAAATATTCCTGTTAATGCAATCTATGGGTTTTTTAGTATTTTTTTAAAATTATTAAGATATCTTAATAATAATTTTGCGAATCCTTATATTTGTATTTGTTTTGATGCCCATAAAAAAGTTTTTAGAAATGATTTATATCCTGAATATAAAGCCAATAGAAAAAAAATGCCAGATGA
>CAYQVV010000004.1:22501-28434 GCA_964421155.1 uncultured Elusimicrobiaceae bacterium | reverse complement strand
TTTTTTCTTCAATTTTTGTTTTATCTACATAATCATATACAAAATTTAAATGTTGGGTTATAAGTTCATTTTCTGGAATATATTTTGCAAATTTTACTAAATCCATTTCAGACATAACATCTCTTAATTCTATAGCATCTTTTTTTTGAAATCCTATTTTTTTTAGTTCTTGAAATATTTCCATAGTTGTTTTTTCTAAAATTTCTATATCATATCTATTTTCCAAATATTCTCTTAAAATTTCAGAAAGTGTTATATAAAAAATTTTTATTTCATTTGATGAAACTAAAGGAGTTTCTTTTAAAAATTTTAGTTTTGAAAAAGCTATTTCATGAGGCAATAAATTTTTTTTAGATATGAGTTCTAATTTTTTTCTGTAAAATAAAAAATAATATATGACTAATGGAACAAAAATTATTGTGAAAATAATTATAGATATTATTATATTTTTTGAATAAATTTTTTCTAAATTTTTTATATCAAACATTTTATTTTTGTTTGATTTAGAATTTTTTTTATTTTCGTCAAATAATCCTTTAACAGTTATCGTAATATCTGGAGTTTTGAAAGATAGATTTTGATCTTTATATTTATAGTTTATTTTTAATCCATATATTTTAAATTGTCCTTTTGTAAAAGTTGATATTTTATAGGAATATTTTTTGATTATATTGTTAGAAAATAAGTTCTTTTTTTTAGGAGGAGAAAAACTATAATCTTTTATTTCAAAATTTTGTAATGTAGATATTGGATTGTAATCATTCATTAGGATTTTTGGAGAATATTCTATATTTATTTTATAGTTTATAATATCTCCAATTAATGTAGAAGTAGAAACACTAGTTTCTATTTCTATCAGCTTGTCTTTTGATATATATTTTTGTTTGATTTGTTTTGCAAAAACAGTTGATAAAGAAAAAGAAAAAAATAAAAAAATATTTATTAATGTATAAACATATATTTTTTTCATAATGGTTATTATAAAATGTAGAGACACAAAATTTTGTGTCTCTACTTATTAAAAATTATATTAATTCAGCTATTATTTTAGAAACTTTTCCATCTCGAATATCTTTTGCTGTATTGCCAACAATTATACTTTCATTGACTTCTATTTCTTTACCGTCTTTATAAGTAATAGAATATTTATTTATTTTTGCTGAAGTTTCGTCTCCAAAAACATTTTTTCTATTGTTATTTTTATATATAACTAGAGTTTTTCCTAAAAATTTGAAAGCAAAAGAGTTCTTTTCAATTTTTACTGTTTTGTTTTCACAGCAGCAACCACAACTTTTTATTTCGGTTTCTTCTGTTGTGAATAAATATTCTGGTAATTGAGGCTTTAACTCAAGAGCTAATTCTCCATTTTTCATAATGAATGGAGTTAATCCAGAAGTCATAGAAATCCACATAGAAACAAATTCTGCTGTAGATCCTGACAATCTAGAAACAAATCCTTGTCCATGAATTTCTGGTTCTGGATGAGCACTACTTACTATAAATGATGAATTTTCAAATATGCTTCTTCCATAATTATTTGGATCCATAAAAGGAACTAATGCTGTTTTTGATAATTCAAAGAATTCCTTTGATAATCCGTTTCTTAATAATTCAAGCATATACTTATATTCCATATGTAGCCAAATAGATTCATTTTCAAGCCATCCCGGAGTAAATACTGTTATTCTTCCAATATTCATATCTACACCTTTTAGAGATTCATTGACTTTTAACATTTCAAGTTTTTGATCATATAATCCGCTTTTCATTATATTTGAGTGGAAACTTTTTGCTTCTTCTGTTCCTGGAGTTAATCTTAGATAGTGAACAGGTCCTTCTAAAAATAAAGGGAAATTCTTTCTTTTAAACTCAGAAACTTTTATACAAGGCAATCCTTTTTTGCTGAATTTATTTGGAATTACTTCATATTTTGTAGGAATATATTCAAAGCTAGACATTAGGACATTTTCTGAATTGAAAGAATTTTTTTTGTCTAATCCTTTTTTAACTTTTTCTAGCATAGTATCTATCATTTTTTTTATTTCAGCTATTGTAATTTCTTGGTTATTTCCAGATAATCCGAATCTAGTTTTTTCTCTATATAATTCTTTAGCTGTATGAGTTTCATCCCAAAAAGCAAAATCATTTAAGTTTTTCTTTGTTATTTCGTTCAATTTATTTAGTAAATCTAATGTTTCTTCTGTAATTTTTACTTTTGAAGTTTCTTTATTGTTTGTTTCAGAAAGCATTTTTTTCAAAAGTTCTAATAATCTTTGTAATTCTAAAGATTCTGCTGTTGAGCTTCCAAATATTCCAGGCAATCCATTTAATGCATCGCACCAGTTTGGCTTGTCAGTTTCCATTTCAACCCCAATTCCTTCTGGATCTAATGAAGAATATTTGTTAACAAGTAAAGATAAAAGTTTATTTAAAAGATTCGTTTTATAAATCTCGCCTTTCCCAAAATTAGTTCTAGCAATATTCGGATTAATTTCTCTTGTTTTTATTAAATTTTCTTTTTCATTATCTTTATAAACGGAATTAAATTGTTTTGGAACTCCTTCGAATAAAACATATTTGTTGCTTCTTGGTTCAACTAAATGACAATCATCATAGAAAGTATAGCTGTTATTTTCAAAAAGCATTTTATCCATTTTATCTGGGAATATAGCAAGGTATGCTTCTATTAAATCCATATTGTAATGCCAGTGATCTGACCAATATCCTTCTGCATGATTTGCTAAACTTATTTTTTCAGAATTTTTCATTAAAGAATTTAAAGTATTTTTTTTGCAGTTTAATTCTATATCATTATCTTCAATAAAGTTAAATAAACTTCCAATTGTTACAGGCTGTTTTATAAATTGTTTTATATTTTCTAATTTTTTATCTGAATTATTTTTTTGTTTTAAATTTTCTTTTAATTCAGACATAAAAGAATCTTTATTTGTAATATTAAATTTTACTCCTAAAACTTTTAAAGGATTGAAACCATCAGTTTGAATTAAATTCATAAAAAATACAATCGTGTCATCAGATAAATCTTGGTTAAAAAATATATCATTTCTTCTATTTTGATTTACATCTCTATAATTTCCATTTCCTTGAGAATAATATTCTGCTAGGACAACAAAATTATTATATTCTCTTTCCATATCTCCATGGACTCTAGAATATGTATAATAAACTTTTTTATTATCTCCTTCTCCTATTGTTAATGGGTAACCGCCTCTTAAAAAATTATCTATAAAATTTTGTTCGCAGTAATTATCAAAGTTTTGTAGAGACGATTTTGTAAAGACATCACTAGTCATTTTATTTATTAATTTATTATTTTCAGATTCTTTAGCTTCAAAATAATTATCTTGTAATAAAATATCAGTAAATTTATCTATATTTTTTGCATTTGTAGCATGAGCAACTGATGAGTGATAAACTAATTCTTTTCCATTTGATAAATCTATACAAATATACCCCATACCAGAAGGAGTTTTGTTTTTTCCAGTTAAATTCGGATTTACATTAAAATTTTTAGCTTCACTTTCTAAAAATACATCTGGATATGCAAAATTTCTAACTTCTCCAAAAATATTTTCTGGATCTATGAAATATTTTGGCATAACTTTTTTGCCATCTTGTTCATAATATCCGACATAAAAATTTCCACCTATTACTGGAATAACTTCAGGTCTATCTTGAGGTTCTACTGGAAGTTTATAGACTGGCACTTTTTTTTCAGCAGAATAAAAAACACCACTATACCAACCCTCTGCAAGTCTTGACATGTTTTTTAATTGCCAATCAGTAGTTCCGTAAGGAATTATTATTGGCAGACCATCTAAACATTCTATGCTTAGATTTTGTTCAGAAATATTTTTAACAGTTAATTTCCTCATAAGTGCAGGGAATATTTCATTTGCTAATGTATAAAATTCAACAGTTGTTTCAATTCCTAAAGTTTTATTTGTGTCAACAAGTTTGACTTTGTAAGAATTAATGTGCATAGTTTGTTTTATGTTATTTTTTTTGTTATTTGGAGAATTTTTAAAAGGCTCATAAAATTCGCCATTAACTTTTAAGAAAGTTCTAAATCCTTGAGTTGGAGTTTGTCTATATGCTTTATTTGCAGCAACGAATTCTATTATAGCACCTTCTTTGTCGTTGGTTCCTAAGCATGTTATAGACTGCCCTCTATTCACATAGTAGCACCACATAGGTTTTCCCCATTCTCCTGCTATCGCTGGAAAAAAACTAGAAAATGCTTTAGAATTATTATAATCTTCTATTATAAATTCATTGCCATTAACTTTGTAATTAACATCTTTTACCATAATTTTGGAACTCCTAATTTATTAGTTTTAAGTTTTATTTTATATCTATTGTAAATAATTTTTGGCCATATTCTATTTTATCGCCACTTTCTACAAATATTTCTGATAATACTCCTTCGTATTCTGAAATAATTTCTTTTGAGATATTCATTGCTTCTATATATCCCAAAATTTGATATTTATTGATTCTATCTCCTATTTTTATGTCTATTTTTTTTAGTTTAGAATTAGAATATTTAAAAGTTCCAATAAATTTTGAGTTTATTATTTCTTTTGAAATTTCAGAGTCTAATGAGTTTTTTTGATTATTATTAGTTTCAGAAGTATTTTGCGTATCTACAAAATTTTCTGTTTGAAAATTTCTTTTTATTCTTAGTTTTAATCCATTTCTTTCCCAACATAATTCTTTTATATCTGTATCTTTCATTAAATCAAAAAAGTTTTCTATTCTTTTAATATCCATACATTTTTTCCTTAATAGCGTTTAGATTTAAAGATTGAGTTTTTATTTTATTATTTTTAGTTTCTATTGTCAATCTTTGCGATTTCATTTTAAAATAAAAAATAAATTGGATTTTTTTTATAAAGTTTACAACAATTTTATTGTAAATATTACCCATTTTTTTTATTATAAATTATAAAATAATTTTAGGGGGAAAATATGGGGTCTTTTGAGTATACATTATTAGCGATATCTATTTTATTAATAATTAGTATTGTAGCAAGTAAAATATCAAATAAAATAACATTGCCACTTTTAGTGATATTCGTAATAATAGGAATGTTGTCTGGCTCTGAAGGTATAGGGAAAATATATTTTGATAATACTAAAGTTGCGCAATCATTGGGTGTTATAGCATTATCTTTAATTTTATTTTCTGGAGGATTAGATACAGAATATAAAACTATAAAAAAAATTTTAAATAAAGGGATAGCGCTTTCTACTCTGGGCGTTATATTGACAACTATAATTGTGGCTATTGCTGCTTATAAAATTTTAAATTTGTCTTTTAAAGAGTGTCTTCTTTTAGGTTCTATAGTCTCCTCAACAGATGCTGCTGCTGTTTTTTCTGTTTTACGATCAAAAAAAATTAGTTTGAGAGGAAATTTAAAACCTTTATTAGAGTTTGAATCTGGTAGTAATGATCCAATGGCTGTTTTATTAACAATAACTGCTATACAATTATTACAAAAACCAGAAACTACATTTTGGGCAATATTGTTTATGCTTATAAAAAATATTGCTATAGGTTTTATTTGTGGATATATATTTGGCAAAGTTTTAGCTAAAATTTTAAATAATTTGAAGTTAGAATATGAAGGGCTTTATTCCGTTTTTTGTTTAGCTAGTGTGATTTTTACTTATTGTATTTCTACAGCAATACAGGGAAATGGTTTTTTGTCTGTTTATGTTTTGGGAATCTCTTTGGCTAGTAAAAATTTTTTTTATAAGAAATCTTTAGTAGCTTTTCATGATTCATTGGCTTGGCTTATGCAAATTGCTATGTTTTTGACTTTGGGATTATTGGTTTTTCCATCTAAATTAGTCCATATGTTTTGGCCTGCTATTATATTAGCAAGCATTTTGTTATTTATAGCAAG
>CAYQVV010000004.1:17056-22401 GCA_964421155.1 uncultured Elusimicrobiaceae bacterium | reverse complement strand
ATAAAAATAACTTGTATAAATAGTATTATACTAAATAATTTTTATGGAATATTTGTGATAAAAAAATTTATTTGTAAAAAATTTATATTTTTTATTATTTTCAATATTTTTTTTATAAAGAATCTTTTTTCTGCATTTGAATATAAAAATGTTTCTGCAAATAGTGCAGGGCTTGCAGGAATAAAAACAGTAATAGATGAAGAAGCCTTGTCTGTATTCTATAATCCAAGTTTAATTCCAAATAAAAAATCAATAAATACTTTTTATACAAAAATTTTGAATATAGATGAGTTTAAATTTAGTGCAGTTGCTATAAATTTTGATTTATTATATGGGAAATTTGCATTAGGGTATTCAAGCTTTGGAGAAAGAGATTTTTATTCTGAACAGTCTTTAAATATGGGCTATAAATTTTTTATAAAATATGTAGATCTTGGAATAACGTTGAAAAGTTTATTGTTAGATTTAGGAGAAATGGAGCAAAAAACAAATATATTTGCTTTAGATTTTGGTGCAAAAATAAATTATTCAAAAAAATTAACAATTGGAATGCTTTTTTCAAATTTAAATAGACCAAAGATAGGAAAGTATGAAAAAGAAGAAATTTATTCTGATTTTAATTTTGGGTTAAGATATAATATTTTAAAAAATATTGATTTATTTTATGAATTGATAAAAGAAAATAATTATAAAATAGATTTTAAACTAGGAAGTCAGATAAAAATATTTGAAAAATATATGTTGAGATTTGGAACTCAAAAAAATATTGAAACTTTTAACTTAGGATTTGGAATAAAAAATTTTGTAGATTATTCATATATATATCATTTTGATCTAGGGTCTCAACATCTTTTTACCTTAAAAATAGATTTTTAAATTCCAATAATTTATTACTATTTTTATATAAAATTTAGTATAATCTAAAGATTTTAATTTTAATTATTAATAGTAACAAAAATGAAAATTTTAAAAATTATTTTATTTAGTTTTTTTGGATTGATTTTGTTTTTATATTTTTTTGGGATTTCTATTTCTAAAAATAATACTAATAAAATAAATAATTATTTAAAGAATGAAAATTTAAATATAGTTTTTAGCAAAATAAAAATAAAATTACCTAATATAATAGAGATTAAATCAATAGATTTAAAATTATTAGATAAAAATAAAAGTGAAACACGAATAAAAACAAAAAAACTTAAAATAAAGTTAAGTTTAAAAAATGTTATTAAATTTAGAAAAAAATTATATTTAGAAATTCAAAATTATAAAAATATTCCAAAATTTTTAGATGAAGTAGAAATAAATGATATAAGTGTCTATTCTAAAATAAAAATAAATGAAAATAAAAATAAGATTTCAGAAATAATTTTAGATAAAATATTTAATGAAATAAATTCTCTGCCAAAAATTCCAGAAATAAATATAAAAAAAGTTAATTATTTTGATAATATAAAATCATTTAATCAATACAATAATAGTAAAATTTTTAATTTTATAGAAAAACTAAAAAGTCCAAAAAAACAAATAAATACAAATAAAATATTCATCAAAAATTTTTCTATGAAAGAATTAAAAAATAAAAAATCAAAAACTAAAAAAATAAATGTTAAATTTATATTTGAAAATTTTAAACTTTCCATAATTGTTTATAATAAAGATATTTCCATAAATATTAAGGACAAAAATTTTCTAAAAATAAAAGAAAAATTCAAATATAAAAATATAGAAAATATTTTAAATTTAGTTTTAAAAATGAATAATAGAAATTTAAGAATTAAAAATTTCTATGGAGACATAAATCCAAAATTGCAAATAAATTTTAACTTATCTAATATTTTATTTAATAAAAATAAAACATTATTGATAGAAGGCACTTTTAAATCAAATATTAATTCAGATATTAATAGGTCAGGCAAAAATATAAATTTTAAAAATATAAACTTTGAAATTTTATTTAAAGACAACAAGTATTTTTTGAAAAATGGGAAAGGCTTTATAAACAAATCTGTTATAAATTTTTCAATTTTATCAAATAAAATTTTGGATTTGCCTAATAAAATAAATTTTAAAATTGCGAATTTTGATATAAAAAATTTGCTATTAAATTCTAAAAAACAAAATGAAAATATTTCTATACCAATTTCTTTTAAATTAAATTTAATAAAAAATAATAATAAATATAGTGGAAAAATAAATTTAGAACCGATTGAAATAAAAATAAATGAGATGGGAATAAAAACACAATCATTTATAATAGATATAGATAAAAATAATGCTTATATAAAAAATTTAAAAATATTTTTAGATAAAACAGAAGGGTTTTTAAATTTTAATGGATTTTTTAGCTTAGAATCAAAAAAAAATAAAGTAGATATATTTTCATCAAAAAATTTTAACTTAAACTTTAATAATTTTTTTAATATCAAAGATTCTAAAAATATATTTTTAAAAACTTTGGCTATAGATTTTTCAAAATTAAAATTAAATAATGTAAATTTTAATTTTTATAATGTTAGCAGTTCAGATTTATTTTTATATTTTAAAACAGATTTTTTATACAAGAAAGATAAAAAATATTTTTTTAGTATAGAAAATAATAATAAAAAAATTAATATGTTTGATATAAAACTAACAAATGAAAAGGATATAGATTTTTTTTATTTGCTATTGAATTTAAATGCTGATTATATAAAAATTTTAGATTTTTATACATTTGGGAATAAGAATAACAAAATTGTTTGTTCAGGAGCAATCCCTCTTTTAAAGAATAAAAATTTTGAATTTAGCTTGTTTGCAAAAAAATATGTCTTTAACTCTTTAAAATATATACAAAAAGATATTTTAACTGATTTTGCATTTTATTTCAAAAAAGAAAAGAGTGAAGATTTAAAATTAAAAAATGATATACATATTTATGGAAAAGATTTTAATTTAAAAGTAAAAACCAAATATGAAAATGAAAATTTAAATGTCGAAGAAATAACCTTTAATAATCAAACAAAAATTTTTGGGAATTATAATTTTGATAATGATGAATATAATTTAACTATGAACATTGAAAAATTTCCAATAACAAAATCACTGTATTTTTTAAAAAATTTTTTTAATTTTAAAATAATTGAGAATAAAATTTTTAAAGACTTTCATATATCAAATAATTTATTTTTTTTGAAAGGGCGAGTTAATATTAAAAAAAATACGGATTCTTTTTTTAATAATACAAGATTAACTATCTATGATACAAATAATACAAATAAAATTTTAATAAATCTGGAATCAGTAAAGAATATATATGAAGTTATATTATTTCAAAAAAATCTAAAAAAAGGATTTTTTAAATTAGATATTAATAATTTATATAAAAATACTTCTCAAGATTCAAAAATAAATTCTAAATTTTTGAAAAAAATAACAATAAAAGGTTTTTTAAAAAATTTTATTTTAAACGATAAAAATATAAATTTAAACTTTGGGAATACTATTTTTCAAGATTTAAAAAATAAAAATTCACATGGGAATTTAATATTAAAAAATATTAAAATTAATGACATAAAGTTTGATAAATTTAATTTGTCGTATGAGTTTTATGATAGAAAATTGAATATAAAAAATTTTTATTTAGATAACAATGTTTTTGGTTTTATGACTATAAATAAAAATAATTTTTTAAATGGAGAAATAATATTAAATAATTTAAATATTGTAGATTTGATAAATAAAAATTTAAATAAAAGTAAAAATTTGAATAAATATTTAAATTTTTTGAATTGCTCTGGAAAAATTTTTATAAATGGAAATATAAAAAATCCTAAAATTTTTAGTAAAGATTTTGTTTTTGTAACAAATAAAGGCAAAACTAGTTTTGGGGTAAAAACTGATATTGAATATGAAAATAAAAATTTTTATTTAAAAAATGGTAATTTATTTATAAATGATTCTTTGAAATCAAAATTTGATTTAGATTTTAAAAATATATCAAATTTTATTTTTAATATGAAATTAATCAATCTTGATACAAAAAATTTAGAATCTTTTTTGCCAAGAGATATCATACATGGCATTATAAATGGAAATATATCAATAAAGAGAGAAACAGAAAATTTTATTAATGTTAATACTTTATTAATGTTAAATAATGGATGTATATTGACAATGGATGCAGAAAAATTGGAATCAAGCATTGTTTATAATCTAAAAGAAAAATCTATAGATATAAAAAAATTTAAGATAATTGAAAAAATAATAAATAAAAATATTTTTTTAGAAATAAAAGAAAACAGTAAAATATTTTTGACGAATGATAAAAATGCAATTTTAGATTTAAAAATATATATGAAAAATTGGAATTTATTAGGAGTCGCTAATGGCTTGGGAGATATAAATTTATTTTGTCAAATAAATAAAGATTCTGTTTTTGGTCAAGTAGAATTTTTACAATTTTGGGTCACAAATATGATATTTAGAGATAAGATTTTAAAGTTTTCATTAAAAAATAATTTATTAGAAATAAAATCACCTAATGTAAATAATGGAATTACAGGAGAAGTTTTTTTTGATAAAGGGAATATTTTTTTAAAAGAAATTGTATATAAAGATGTTGCAAAAAAGAAATCAATATCTGTATCAGGAAAAATTTTAAAAAATGATGATATAAATGTTTCTATAGTTACAAAAAAAATAGATGCAGGAATATTAACTAGGCTTTTTAATATTGGTTTTTATATTTCAGGAGACGCAGATGTAAATGCATATGTTAGAAATAATCTATTAGATCCAATAATAAGTTTAGAGTGCAATGTGGAAAAGGGGAAATTTGATATTTTAAAGTTTGAAAAACTTTATGGAAATATAGAAATTACAAAAAATTCTATAAATATTAATGATATATCTATTTCTTCAAAAAATAAATATTCGCTTGTTGCATTCGGAAAAATTCCTTATCCATTATTGGATTCTGAAGAAAAATTTGTAAAAAATCAAAAAATGAATGTAAGAATACAGTCTAATAACACAAATCTTGGAATTTTGGAAGAATTATTTGGAGATATAATAGTAAAACCTAAAGGAAATTTTCAAATAGATATGAATGTTGGGAATTCTTTAGATGATATGGTTTTAAATGGTAAAATTTCTGTAACAAATGGATCTTTGGGGTTGAAAGATGGAGTAAAAAATATTTTTGATTTAAATTCTGAAATAAGAGTTATAAATAATCTAGCAAAGATTAATAAATTTGAAGGAAGAGTCGGGAAAGGCCGATTTTTGTTGTTGGGTAATACTTTGTTGAAAGATTTAAATTTTAAATATTTTGATTTAGATTTTAAGATCCCATCTAAAAAAGG
>CAYQVV010000004.1:0-16956 GCA_964421155.1 uncultured Elusimicrobiaceae bacterium | reverse complement strand
GAGTCTAATGTATGGTTTGAAAATAAATTTATAAATTTGGCTATAGATGGAAATACAAATTTAAAAGGTCCTATAAACAATATCATTGTAAATGGAGATGTTAAGTTTTTACGAGGAGAAATAAATTATATAGGCATTTATTTTAAAATTAACGAAGGAGAATTTTCTTTGGTAAATAATGAGCCTTTTGTTGCTTTAAAAGGGGAAACAGAAATAGAAAGATACGACGATACTTTTAATAGGAATGTAGAAGATACAATAAAACTTACTATAGAAAAAAGCCCTTTACAAGATATTAAATTTAAATTTGAATCTCAAAATTATCCATCTACATCTCCAAAGGAAGCAATGAATCTTGCGATATCAGGTGGATCAATGGAGGGGCAGTCTGGTGCTGAAAAAGAGCAATATATGAAGAGAGAATTTTATAAACTTATAGACAATACTTTAACTACACCGATCGTGAAAATGTTATTGCAATCAACAGGAGTTGTTGATTTTGTAAAAGTTAATACTAATATTGCTGAAAAGACATTGAATTCTCAACCTACGAATAGTTTATCTTATAATACAAACAAAAATACAAATTTTTTAGCAGGCAGTAGCTTTACTGTTGGGAAATATTTAAATCCAAATTTATTTGTAAGTTATGCAATGACATTAGAAGAGAATACAAAAAATTCCACATTGAATACTGAAAAAACAGAATTAGTTTTACAACACGAAATTGAAGCAAAACTAAAATTAAAACAGAATTTATATCTAAAAGGTGTAATGGAACTAGATTCAGAAAAGTCAGAATCTAGAGATAGACAAGTTAAACTTGAATATTCTTTCCCTTTTTTGTCTGGCAAAAAGAATAATACAAATAAAAAAAATACTTCTAAAGAAATTGCTTAAATGTGGTTTTTATTTCTTTCTATTCTTTTAAAAATATAATTTCCAGCTATTTTCCTTTTAAATCCAAATTTTGTTATTTTAGGCATAACCGCAATTCTTCTGATTGCAAAAACATCATCAGATATACAAAAACCGGAATAATCGGTAGTTGTTGCAAATTTAAAATCAGATTCTTTTTCTAAAAAATTTTTTACTTCATTGCTAAATTCGCCATAAGGATATGAAAAACTTATCAATTTTTTACCTAAAAATTCTTCTAAATAAAATTTATTCGCCATTATCTCATTTTTAGCAGATTCAAAATTTAAGTCTTTCAAAGAATGGTGAGTAACAGTATGTCCACCAAATTCTACCAATCCAGAATTTTGTATTTCTAAAATTTCGTTTTTATTCATCAATTCAAATTTTTTATCTGATAAAATTCCTGATTTTCTATTTTTAAAATTTTCTACATCCCAAACATTATAAGTTTGATTTGTCAAATATATAACAGCTTTCATTTTATATTTTCTAAGTAAAGGTAAAACATTTTCAAAATTATCTTTATATCCATCGTCAAATGTCAAAATTATATATTTTTTATTTTTATCAAATCTTTTGCTTAAACCTATATTTTTTAAATCTTCAAATGTAATAGTCTCAAATCCTTTTTCTTTTAAAATTTTTAAATGATCTTCAAATTGTTCTATATAAACAAAAATTCCATGGCTACCTGCATCTTTTTTATCTGAAATTACTCTATGGTACATCAAAATAGGAATTTCATATTTATGTTTTTCTACAAATGTATGCTGATAAATTTTTTCAATACTGTCTACAATTTTTTCTAAATTGAATTCTTTTTCAACCATTTCATACACTTTTTGTTCAATAAAATTCTCTGGAGTTTCATCAATAATATTTATTGCTGATTCAAAATCATTTTTGATTTTTGCCCAGTCAAAATTAGCTTCAAAAGTTTTATCTTTTTTACTCTTTGCAGAAAAGTCTCCAAAATTTGTATCAAAAGCTTCTAAAATATTTTCTTTTGTAAGTCTCCCAAAACATTTTTCTTCACCTATTGCAAAAAGCGGAATTTTTAAAAAAAATGATTCTATGGCAACTCTACCAGCTCCTATAACAATAGTTGAGTTTTTCATATAATCTTCAACATTATCTACATATCCCACAAAATCTATCTTGTTTAGATATTTTTCTATTATATTTTTATCTTTTTCGTTC
Organism: uncultured Elusimicrobiaceae bacterium; assembly: GCA_964421155.1. Lineage (GTDB taxonomy): Bacteria > RUG730 > RUG730 > RUG730 > RUG730 > CAYQVV01. Next base: position 14,835 of record CAYQVV010000004.1, on the reverse strand, counting down.
CCGCCGATTATTTGAACGTTATATTTTTCTAAATCTATAACTTTTTCTAAAAGATTTTTACAAACTATTCCTTTTGGTCCTGACAATCTGCCAATTATAGATATAATTTTTTTGTTATCTTTTAATTTTTTATTTTCATCTCCATCTCCATCTATTTTAACTTTAACGCCATTTCTTACTACATAAATTTTTTCTTTTTGAACTTTAAAATCGTTTATTAAATGTCTTTTTAAATCTTCATTTACAGAAATAGTTGCATCCCCAAAAGCTTTAAAAATTTTTCTTGAAATACTTTTTGTTGATTGTCTACCATGGACAGAAACGATAAGAACTGTATTTGTCAATTTGCAAGCTATTGCAGCACTCCAGCTGGATGCTCTGGAATGAGCATGAACTATTTGAATATTATATTTTTTTATTATTTTAACTAATTTATAAACTTGTGAAATTCTATCAAAAAAACTTCTGTTATTAAATTTTATAGGAATATAATTTGCTCTTGTTTGTTTAGTCAAAGTATCAGAAACAATCGTGACATTATACCCTCTATTTATTAATTCTTCTGTTATCTGAACAGCATATGTTTCTGCTCCAGTAACTTCTTTTTGAGACAATGCCATCAAAATGTTCATTTTTGAAATCCTTTATTTTTTTTACTATTACAAAATGAATAATTTTCTCCACATGGAGAATTTTTAATTTTTTCCGACGAGAAAATTTTAAAAAATTTTATTTTTTATTTTTTTATCTGTCGGCTATGAGTGTGAGCATAACAAAAAATACAAAAAAATCGCCTATCTTTATATAGTTAAGTCGTCTACGGCAATATATCAAATTTTTTCAAATAATTCGTTATTATCAATGAAAAATATTTTTATTAAAAATTAAACTCTATTTGATTATTAACTTTTTCAAAAAATTCTATATTTTTTAAAAGATTTTCTTCAAATCTATCTAGGATAAAACTTTTTTCAAGTTTTAAAAGTCTATTTTCAAAAAATCTTTGTTTAGCATATGATATAAATAAAAATTTTCTAGTTCTTGTTATTGCAACAAATAAAAGCCGTTCTTCTTCTTCTAACTCTTCTTTATTTTTTTTTCCGAAAATTTCAAATGGAATTATTCCATCTTCGCATGCAGGAATAAAAACTGTATCAAATTCCAGTCCTTTTGAAGCATGAATTGTCATAATTGAAACAGCCTCTTCTTTTAAACAAAAATCATCTATGTTAGTGTTTATAGACAAATCATTAAAAAATTTTAAATAATTATTTTTGTATTTTTCTGCAATATTTAACAGTTTTTTTAAATTATCTTCTATTTTTAGATCAACTTTTTCTTTTTCTGAAAGAAATACATCTATACATTTTTGTAAAATTAAATTTATATTTTCCTTATTTTTTAACATTGTTTTTATGAATTCACTTTCTTTGTTAATATCTTCTCCAATATAAATATTTTTTATAGTTTTTAATAAAGATTTATAAGGTTCTTTTTTGTAAAAATTTTCATCGCCTATAACTTGATAAGGAATTGAATGGAATTTTAATGTATTTATTATTTCATTATAAATTTTTGTAGTTCTACATAAAATTGCGAAATCTGAAAATGAAAAACTTTTGTCTTCAAAATTTTTAACTTTTTTTTGCATAGAAAGACTTCTAGTTCCGCCCATCATTTCTTCAATTTTTTTTGCAATAAATTCAGCTTCTTTTTTTTCGTTTGAACATTCTATAATTTCAGTTGAAATTCCATTATCTTGTTTTCCTTCTAAGAAATTATTTTTATGCAAAACTTGTCCTGCAAGTTTTAAAATATTATTTGAGCATCTAAAACTTTTTTGAAGTTGGATTTTTTTTGCATTTGGAAAATCTTCTTGAAGTTTTTGTATAAATTTTTTATCTGAACCTCTGAATCCATAAATTGACTGATCAGGATCTCCAATTACAAAAAGATTTATATTATTTTTTTGAGCAGGCAATAAATTTTTTATCAAATCATATTGTTTTGAATTTATATCTTGATATTCATCTATCAAAATATATTTATAATTTTTTATGTAAATTTTTTTAATTTCTTCGTTTTCTTCTAAAATTTTGACAGCAAAAAAAATCAAATCATCCAAGTCAAAAAAATTTTTATTTTTTAAAATATTTTGGTATTCCTCAAAAACTTGATTAAAAAATTGTTTTTCTTCATCATCATTAAAATTTAATAAAACTCCTTGTTTAGCTAAAGAAATATTTTTTAGAAAAAATTTTGTTTTGAACTTTACTTTATTTTCTGAATTTTTAAAAGTTTCTATACTATTCAAAATTTCTATTTTTTCATCATCTGAAATTATGCAAAAATTTTCATTTCTATCCAAAAGGGATATATTTTCTTTTATAATTTTTAATCCAAGCTTATGAAAAGTAGAAACATTTATATCAAAATTTATTATTTTAGAAGCCAATCTATTTACAATCTCTTCACATGCTTTATTAGAAAATGTTATTGCTAAGATATTATTTTGCTTGACTCCATTTAAAACTAGCATAGCAATCTTTTCTGTCAAGACATGAGTTTTTCCTGTTCCGGGTCCAGCTATAACAATGCAAATTCCATCTTTTTGTTCTATTATTGTTTTTTGGACATCTGTCAAATTTAAATATTTGTAAATATTTTTATTATTTGAATCATTAGAATTATCCAATAATTTTTTATTTTCTTGCTCTATCTTAAATTTTTTTAATTCTAAATTTGTTTTTTGATAAGAATTTTGTTTTGTGTTTTTTATATCTTCTTCAAAAAGTGAATTATTTTTTAGGTTTTCAATTTCGCCTTTTTCAAAAACTTTTATTTCTCCAAATTCACCGTCAAATCCGCTTTTCAGTTTAACAATTCCTTGTCGCATTCTATAAATAGATTCTGCCAAAATATAACTGTATTTGCTTATTTTTTTTAGGTCTGCAAAAAGCAAAGTATGAAAATCACTGCCAATATTTTCTAATATATTAAAATATTCTTTTTGGACAATTTTATTTGTTGTTGATTTAGAGCCAGTTATTTCTGAAACCAAGTCTGGCAAAGAGGTTATTGAGTAAAAATTTTTTTTGGCTTTGCAATCATTTATGTTAGGTCTATCTGCCAACTCATAAACTCTATATAACACTCCTTTAACTAATGGTTTATTGCAAACTGGACAAAATCCGTCATGTGTGATTGTTTCTAATGGGGAAAAACAGATATTGCATTTAGTATGTCCATCTAGATGATATTTTCCTTCTTGAGGGAAAAATTCTATAGTCCCCATAAATCCATTATCATTTTTTAATGCTTCAAAAATTCCATTATATGTTTTTTCGCAATCAAACATATTGGCTTCTCTTCCTATTTTTTCTGGAGAATGTGCATCAGAATTTGAAACCAATCTAAATCTATCTAAAAAAGAGCAAAGCCAATTCATTGGAGGATCACTTGAAAGACCAGTTTCTACTGCAAAAATATATTTTGTTAAATCTTCATAGCATTCTTCAATGCTGTCAAATCCAGATCTGGAGCCTAAAACTGAAAACCATGGAGTCCAAATATGAGCTGGAATTAAAAATGATTTTTCATCTGTTTCAAGCAAAAGCTCCAATAAAATTTTAGAATCAAGCCCTAGAATAGGTCTGCCATCAGAACGGATATTTCCAATTTTATCAAGTTTTTTTTGAAATTTATCTGCCGCTTCAAAACTAGGGAAAATACATAAATTATGAACTTTTCTGGTTTTTCCATTTTTTTTATAAATATTACTTATTTCTGTAGTCAAAATAAAATCAGTATCTTTTTTTTGAAAATGTTTAGGATAAAAAATATAAGGATTTATGTTTTGAAGTTTATAATCATTTTTTAAAGTTAAAAAACCTCTTTCATTAGGAATTAATTTTTCTTTTAATTCTGAAAGCCAGCCTGGATGAATGCAGTCTCCAGTTGCCAGAACATCTACTCCTTTTAATTTTGCCCAATAATCAAGATGTTCAGGAGTTAGAGTTTTACTAGTAGCTAATGAATAATGTGAATGTATATGAAAATCTGCAATAAATTTCAAAATTTTTTTCTCCCAAATAAATATAATTTAGTGTGATTTTTTTTAGTAAAATTTTAATAGAAATCGTTTTAGAGTTTTGCTAATCCTAATAATCCGAATAAATAAGCAATATCTTCATCTTTTACGGATATCTCTACTCCAGTTGTTAAATCTTTTCTTTCAAAAATATCACTGACTCCGATTTTTACTTTTGCCCATTTTAAAATTTGATAAGAAGCTGCCATGTCCATCCATGGGATTGTATCACCTTCTGAATTTTCTCTATACATTCTATAAATATCTGATTCTAATCCAACTTTTCCTTTTTTAATTTTCGCTCCTGCTCCAGCTGAAGAATTCATAATCCCTGCATGTATAGTTATATTTTTTGTTAGATCTCTTTCTATTAATGCAGTAATAGAATTATATCTTTGATCTCCCTCATCGTAGTTTAAATCTGTATCAAAATCAAAATTTCTTCCTTTTAATATATATCTTTTATCAGGAGATGTTTGAATTACAATTCCAGCCCCTGTTCTTCCCATATTATCAGAATAATTATAAGTAAAATCAGTATTCCAATAAATTTCTATATTTTTAGCTCTTCCAGTTAATTTTTTAATATCTCCACTTACATTTTTTAGACTATCTACAGTCTCTCTAACCTGTTTAGCTAATTCTTCGTCATTTACCAAAGCACCAATAGTTCCATTTTTGCTGTTCAGAGTTTGCATAAATAAATCAATTTTTGCGCTAGCACTATTTAGCGAAGACAAAATTCCGCTTAAATTTTTTATATCTTGCTTAGATATTTGTCCCAATGATTCAGAAAAAGCTCTTAAATTAGTAACGATTTCTCTAACATCTTTTTCATCACTGCCTAATCCTTTATTAATTTTTTCTGTTATTTGTTGAACATTTTTTAGAATTTTTGAGATATCGCTATTTTCAAATCCATCTTTTCCTGTTAAATTATCAAATATATTAGAAACTTTTGTCATTATATCTGACATACTAACTATTTCATCTCCTTTTAAAATGTCATTAGGTTTTATATAGTCATCTGAATAATCTTTTTCCGTCATATATATTTCTAAAAATTTCGTGCCAACTATCCCAGTAGATGAAATTCTAAATTTTGATTTTCTAGAAATTTTGATATCATCTTTAATTTTCAAAGTTAAAAGAACTTCGCTATTTTTAAGTTCCATAGAAACAACAGTTCCAATTTCTACTCCACTCATTTTTACAGGAGATTTCATGCTAATCCCATCTATGTTATTGAAAAGTACATGAAATTTATAAAATTTTCCTAATGAAAAATTGCCTACTAAAAATAACAAAACTGAAAACATAGTAATCATTAAACTAATAAATATACCTAATTTTAATTCTTTATTCATAATCGCCTCTATCTGCTCTTCCTTCTATAAATCTTTTTACAAATTCATTTTTTGTATTTCTAAAATCGTCTGGGGTTCCTGATTCTACTATTTTTCCATTATTTAGCATAACAATATTATTAGAAACTTTATATGCAGTTTTCATATCGTGGGTAACAACAATAGATGTTAGTTTTAATTCTTTTTGTAATTGTAATATTAAATTATTTATTACGTCTGAAGTCAAAGGATCTAATCCAGTTGTAGGCTCATCATACAAAATATATTTAGGATTATACGCTATAGCTCTTGCTACAGCAACTCTTTTTTTCATTCCTCCAGATAATTCTGAAGGTTTTTGATCACAAATATTAGGGGATAAATTTACCATTTCAAGCTTTTCTTTTACAATTTTTTCAATTTCTTTTTCTGGCAAATTTTTTATCCACTTTAATCCAAAACCAACATTTTCTTGAACTGTTAAAGAATCAAAAAGGGCTGCTCCTTGAAAAACTATTCCAAAATTTTTTTGTATTTCAAATAATTCTTTTTTTGATAAATGCGCTAAATTTTTTTTATCAATAAACACATCTCCCTCATCAGGTTTTAAAAATCCAAAAAGATGTTTTATAATAACACTTTTTCCTTGCCCACTTCCTCCAATAATAGTGAAAGTATTTCCTTCCGGAACAAAAAAACTAACCCCTGACAAAACAACTTTTTGATTAAATTTTTTTGATATATTTTTTACTTCTATCAAAATTTTACCTTTTTATATCCTTATCTAGATTTTCTTGTAAAATTCTTAACTCTTCACTAAGAAGTTTTGTTTTTTCTTTTAAGTCATCATTTTCGCTTATTATAAATGGACCCCCATATCTAAGAGCAATATTAGTAAAAAATTTTGGAACTATGAATTTATCCCAGCTTTTAAATTCCCAAAATTTTTTTGCAGCTGTTGCAACTAAAATAATTGGCAAATTATGCTTTTGAGCTAAAAATAAAAGTCCAGGTTTTGCTTCATATATCGGTCCTCTTGGTCCATCTACTGCAATTGCGATATTACATCCTTTTTTTAAGGCTCTTACCATTTCAATTAAAGCTTTACTTCCACCTCTATTACTAGAACCTCTAAAAACTTTATATTTAAATAATTTTAAAATATTTGCTGGAAAATCGCCATCTTTTGAAGCAGAAGCCAATATTGCTATATTTTTATTTTTGTGAGTATCAAATAAAATAAATTGTCTACCATGCCAAAATGCAAATAAAACTTGTCTTTTTTTTGTAAAATAATCAGGGATTTCCTTATTTTCAATTTGAAGTTTATTTGTCAGCATAGAAATTTTTATTAATAAAAAACCGAAAAAAGATAAAATTTTTCTTAAAAACAAAATTTTCTCCTAAATATTTTTATAAAATAACATCTCTATCTAAGGCTTCTTGTAATTCTTTTAATTCTTTGGTAAAAATTTTCAGCTTTTCTTCTAAATTATCATCATTTTTAATAATAAATGGTCCACTATATCTTATGAAAATTTTAGTAAAAGGTTTAGGAATTAAAAATTCATCCCAAGCTTTTAGTTTCCAAAATTTTTTTGCCGAACTAGCTACTAAAATTATAGGAAGTTGTTTTTTTTGAGCCAAAAATAAAAGTCCGGGCTTTGCTTCGTATATCGGTCCTCTTGGGCCATCTACTGCAAATCCAATATTGTAACCTTCTTTTAAAGCTTTTATAAGTTCTACTAAAGCTTTTGCTCCACCTCTATTGCTAGAACCTCTAAAAACTTTATATCCTAATCTTGACATAACATTTGAAGATAAATCTCCATCTTTTGATTTAGAAATCAATAAAGCAACATTTTTGTTTCTATGAGGATTAAGAGGTATGAATTGTCTTCCATGCCAAAAGGCAAACAAAATTTGTCCTTTTGCCATCATTTTTAGTAAACAATCTTTATTTTGAATTTCTAGTTTAGTTATTAAACTAAAAATTTTTAATATAGAAACTATAAAAAAAGATAAAATAAAATTTTTAATCAATTAACATTCCTCAAGATTTTTTATAATATCTACTAAATTAGCTTTATTTTCTTCATTTAAATTTTTAAATTTAATTCCATAAGAAAAGTTTTTATCTAACAATTCTTTCATAGAATAAATTTCGCAAAGTAAAAAAACAAATTTATCTTTAGCTATAAAAGTTACTTCTGAATTTATAGGTATTTCGTTTAATCTAAAATTTGAAAAAACTCTCATTCCTCCGAGGCTAATATCTTTGATATCTGCATCAAAAAAAAGTTCGTATTTATTAACAAAAATTTTACATGTTGTTAAAAAAACAAAATGAGGATTCAATCTTCTTTCTTTTCCAAAAATTAAAGAATTTTTTTCCATACATATCCTCTTTAATAAATTTATTTATTTATTTTTTATACTAGCTATAATTTTATAATATTCATTAATTTTATTTTTAAAATTTTTCATATGTTTTTTTTCTAGAGAAAAAGATGAAGGGATTTTTAAAGTTAAATAGTTTATAAATTGATTATTATGTTTAAATCTAAAATCCAAGTGAGGACCTGTAGCCATTCCAGTGGCTCCTACAAAACATATTAGTTGCCCTTGTTTAACTTTTTTCCCTAAAGTTATTCCGTTTGCAAAACCTTTTAAATGCCCATACCATGATTCATAATTATTAGGATGTTTAATTTTTAATAAATTTCCAAAGCCTCCACTTTTTCCAAGAAATATAACGGTTCCATCTCCAATAGAAACAATAGGGGTGCCACTTGCAGCTGCGTAATCTATTCCCAAGTGAGGTCTTCTATATTTTAAAATAGGGTGCATTCTAGATTTTGTAAAATAAGAACTAATTCTTTTATAATTAAGAGGCGATTTTAAAAAAGCTCTTTTTAGAGCCCTTCCATTTTCGTCATAATAGGCGTCATTGAAAAAGAAAGCGGAATATTCATAACTTTTCGAAATATATTTTGATAATAAAATTTTGTCAAATTTATAGTATCCACTATCTGTATAAAAATATTTATACAGTATAAAAAATTTATCATCTTTTCTAGTATCAGTAAAAAAATCTATTTGCCATGCAAATATTTCTGTAAGATCAACAGCTATTGCAGGATTTCCTTTTTCTTTATTTACGACAGCATCATATAATGAAGTTTCTATTTTTCCTTCCAAAATTCCAATTTTAGTTTTAATTTCTTCTTTAATTTCATCTAATAGAAATTCATTTGAATTAATTGTAGAAATATATACTCTATATTTTTGTATTTGCGTTGGGCAATAAGAAAATGCTTTAAATTTTCCATCAGTAGATCTTTCTATTTCATAAGATTGGCTAATATTAACATATTTTGTATTTATTTTTGTTGAGAGTAAATTGATGATCTGATATAGATCTTTTATTTCTACTCCAGTTTTATTTAAAACAGTATATAAAGAATCCCCTGCTTGAAAATTTTCTTTTTCTATTATAATTTCTGGTTCTTTTTTTATAATTGGTTCTTTTTTCTTTTTATATTTATATAAAAAAATGGATATTAATATAGTTAAAAGAAATATAATAGCAAGAAATTTAAAAATATATTTGTATTTATTTAGCCAGTTTTTAAAATTCTTCATCAAAACGTCTCACAAATAATATTTCTCCATTTTCATCAAAACTTTTGCTTTCTATTAAAACATCGTTTTCATAAGTATCTTGAAATTTTAATTTGTTGTTTAGTCCTTGAAAATAAATTTTAGCTATTCCATTTTTTAATCCATTTTTATATTTCGTTTCTGACTTTAAAGTAGAATCTTCATAAAATTCTTTAGAGTTGGCTATTTTCCCATTTTCATTAAGTATTTCTTGTTTAATTTTTCCATTTTTATAGAATTCAAAAGATGTATCTATAGGCTCATCATTTTTGTATTTCCAAACAGATTTTTTTTCCCCTGAATTGTAAAATTCTAAGAATTCTCCTTCTTTTTTTCCATTTGTAAAATATCCTTGTAATTTTGTTTTTCCATTGCTGTAATATTCTATATAATTCCCATCCATTTTGTCATCAATATATTTAGACATATATTTTAGATTGCCTTTTTCGTCAAATTCTTTGTAGTCTCCATTAATTTTATCATCTATAAAGTTATTTTCTAAGTAAAGGTTTCCGTTATCATAAAAAACTTGAGTTTTTCCGTTTAATTTATTATTTTTATATTCACTTCTGACAGCAATCTTTCCATTTAAATAATATTCGGTAAAAAAACCTTCTAGTATCCCATTTTTATATGGCCATTCTTTTATTAAATTTCTTTTTTTATCATATTCCTTAGTGTTTCCATCTAAAATTCCATTTACATATCTATACTCTATTAGCCCATAATCAAAAGCTTTTTTCTTAATTGTGATATTTTGATTTGCAGATATAACAAAAGAATTTCCGGTTAAAATAAAAATAAACAATAAAAAATAAAGGGGAATATTAAATTTTATTTTCATTTTTTTCTCCTTTTTAATTTTTGTATAAAGTTTTAATTATACATTATAATGTGATAAAAAATCAAAAAATAAAAAAAAAATTGAAAAAATAAGTTTAATTTTATAATGGAGAAAAAAAATTTGATCTTTATAAATTAATTTTATTTATTTAGAAAAATTTATTTGACAAGACTATATTTTTATTTATAGAATATTTTTTTAGTAAATTTTTATAGTTTAGGAGTAACTAATTATGGACATAGATCCCTCGACGAATATCCCTCTGAATCTTTTTGTGCTTTTTGTTTTGATTATTATAAATGCTTTTTTTGCAATGAGTGAGATAGCGATTATTTCTCTAAATACAAATAGAATAAAAAAATTGGCTGAAAAAGGAAATAAGAAAGCCTTTTTGTTAATGAATATAATAAAATATCCATCAGATTTTTTGGCTACAATTCAGGTAGGGGTTACATTATCTGGTTTGTTGGCATCGGCTGTTGCAGCAGAAAAATTTTCAAAAATTATAGTTTATAAGCTTTATTTTGTTCCTATAAATCCAGAAATTCTTTCAGTTATATCTTTAATTTTAATCACTATGATTTTATCTTATTTTACATTAGTTTTTGGAGAGCTAATTCCTAAAAGAATAGCTATGAAGTATTCTGAAAAAATATCATTAAATATTGTCGATATTATCTGGCTTTTTTATAAGTTGGCTAGACCTTTCGTTAAGTTTTTAGCAATTAGTACAGATAAAATTTTGAATATATTTGGAATAAATGCAGAAAAAACGGATTCTTTTGTTACAGAAGAAGATATTTTGACATTAGTAGATGCTAGTGAAGAAACAGGGGTTTTAGAGCAGAATGGTATTAATATGATAAAAAATATTTTTGAATTTGAAGATAAAAATATTTCTGAAATTATGACACATAGAACCGTCATGACTGCTGTTAATCAAGAAACTAGTATGCAAGACTTTTTAAAGATAGCTAAAGAAGAAGGTTATTCTAGAATTCCTATTTTTAAGGATAATTTAGATAATATAGTAGGAATAGTTTATGTAAAAGATCTTTTGCCATTAATAAATAGCCAAAATATAGAAAAATTGAATATTAATGATTATGCTAGGAATCCTATTTATTTCCCAGAAACTACAAAGTGTAGTAAACTTTTGATGGAGTTTCAGGAAAAAAAGATTCATTTAGCTATAGTAGTAGATGAATATGGAGGAACATCAGGATTGATAACTATGGAAGATTTGTTAGAGATAATTGTTGGAAATATTCAAGATGAATATGATGAAGAAGGTCAAAAAATTAAAATGCTTTCTGACAACAAATATATTTTTGATGGAAGTGTAACTTTAGATAAGATAGAAAAAATATTTAAATCAGATATTTTTGAAGAAAATGATTTTGAAACTATAAGTGGATTCCTTATAAATTATTTGGGAAAAATTCCTGATAAAGGAGAAACAGTTTCTTTAACAGCAAATGATATAGAGGAATATATGATATTGATTTTGGAAGTAGATAATAAGAAAATTTTAAAGATTCAAATGGAAAGAAATATTGTTTCAACAATCACAGAATAATAAAAAAATAAATTCTTGACATTTTATTAAAAAGAAATATAATTTTTATATTCGTGAATTTTATTTTTTGCGAGTAAAACGATGTTTTTGTTATAGTTTTCACTTTGCTTAGTTTCGTTTTTATGTTCATTGTATAGTTTTAGGTAAGAAAAGTTTATTTTTTTAATTTTATTTTTTTTTATTTCGTTTTAGCGTTTAATTTTTAGTTCGAGAATTAAATCTTTTATGTTTGTAGATTCTAAAAAAATCAAAATAAAAAATCAAAAAAAATTTTTTAACTTACAATAGTAAAACAATATAAACCATTTTGTGGTTTTTATTTATATAAAAAAATATGGGAAATTTATGACTATTCCCATTGAAAGGAGAAAAAAATGTCAAAAAAAATCTATGTAGGAAATATGAATTATAGCACAGACGATACAAGTCTTAAGAATTTATTTTCTGAATATGGAAATGTTGTTTCAGCTAGAGTTATCTTTGATAGAATGACAGGAAAATCAAAAGGTTTTGGTTTTGTTGAAATGGAAAATGATAATGAAGCTAATGCTGCTATAACAGCATTAAATGGAAAAGAAATTATGGGAAGAAACCTTAGAGTTAATGAAGCTATGGAAAAACCTAGAAGCTAAATTTTCAATATAATTGAAAATTTTAATTATCCCGGCTAAAATTTATTTTTAGTCGGGTTTTTTATTTTTTTAATATTTTTCATTCTTGAAACATTATATTTTTTTTGATATTATATATATTTAAAAGTATAATAATAAAAAAAATATTTAGTCAGAATTATTAATATTCATTTAAAATAAATCATATAATACTTTATACATAAAAATAAATTTAGAGAGGGTATCGTGCAGCAAAAATTTTGTGATTTTTTGAAGTTAAGCAGTTTAAAAAAAGAAGAGCTTTTTAAAATTTTAAAAAAAAGCTATGAATTAAAATATAAAATAGATGTTAATACTTATAAACCTTTTGCTAATAAAACATTAGCTATGGTATTTGAAAAGCCATCTACAAGAACAAGGGTTTCGTTTGAAGTAGGAATGTTTCAACTCGGTGGACATGCGCTTTATTTGAATTCTAAAGATATACAAATCGGACGAGGTGAAACAACAGAAGATACGGCTAGAATTCTTTCTGAATATGTAGATTTAGTCATGATACGAACTTTTGAGCAAGAGATAGTTGAAAAATTGGCAGAGTTTGCAACTATTCCTATTATTAATGGATTAACAGATCTTTATCATCCATGTCAGATTTTGAGTGATATTTTTTCAATAATGGAAGAAAAAAAAGAATTGTTTAATTTTGATTTAAAGTTTGATATTGCTAATAAAAAGAATATGGAAGATATTCAGAAAAGTTTTAATAGTATAAATTTTTTATATGTTGGGGATTCAACTAGTAATGTTGCAAATTCTCTAATGGATGCTGCTTCAATTTTTGGTATGCAGGCATATTTTTTGTCTCCTAAAAATTATGAATTGAATGCAGATTTATTGAAAAATGCAAAAGTAATTGCTAAAGAAAATGGTGGAAGAATAGAATGTATAAACAATATAAATGAATTGGATAAAAAAATAGATGTTGTTTATACGGATATTTGGATAAGTATGGGAAAAGAAGAAGAACAAAAAGAAAGATATGAGGCTTTTAAAAATTATCAAGTTAACAAAGATCTTTTAGAAAAGCATGCAAAAAAAGATGTTATAGTTATGCATTGCTTGCCAGCTCATAGAGGCGAAGAAATAACAAATGAAGTTATAGAAAGTAAAAATTCTATAGTATTCAAACAAGCAGGAAACAGACTAGATGTTCAAAAAGCTATTATGTTATATACTATGAATGAGCTATAGTAAAAATTTATAAGAGGTTTCTTTTTATGTATTTATCAGATATTTTAGAAAATCAAGATTTTTCGCAGATAGTTTTTGTTATATCTGCAATAGAAAAAATTACAAAATCTGGTAGAAAATATATAACAGGAGAGGTTAGAGATAAGTCTGGTAGTTTTAGGTATAATTTTTGGGATGTTGAAAATAAAAATATTGTTTTGCCTAAAGCTAATTCCTATTTTAGATTTTTTGGTATAATGGAAAAATATCAAAATAATTTTCAAATTAATTTAAAAAAAGTAGCTGTTGTGGAAGAATCGCAAATTAATGAGTTGGATTTTAAAAAGTCTTCTGATATAAACTTAGATGAATTATGGAAAGATTTAGAAAAAATAATTTATTCTATAAAAGATGATTTTCTGAAATATATAGCAATAGAGCTTTTTGTAAATAATCATATTTTGGCAAAACGGTTTAAAATGTCGCCTGCAGCAGAAAGTGTTCATGGGGCTTGGATCGGTGGGCTGTTAGAGCATTCAATTTCAGTTTCAAAATTGGCGGATTTAGTGGTTGATTATTATAATAAAATTTATTTTGAAGGAAAAATTGATAGAGATATAGTTATATTGGGAGCATTAGTTCATGATATTGGAAAAATTTGGGAATATGACTATTCAAGTCCTGCAATAAAAACCACAAAATATGGAGAATTGCTTGGGCATATTTATTTGTCTACAAATAAAATTAATGAGATTGCGAAAAAATATAAAGAAGAAAATAAAGATAATAATTTAGAAATAGATGAAAAATTATTAAAACTTATGCATGTTATTTTATCTCATCATGGAAAAATGGAGTTTGGTGCACCTGTTGTGCCTAAAATTCCAGAAGCTATGATAATTTATCATTTGGATAATATAGACGCAAAATTGATGAATTTTTTAGAAAATGTAAAGTCTACAACAGAAGAATTTACTCAAAGAAATTTTGTTCATGAGAATGCAAAATTGTATAATATTTTTTTAAACGCATAGTTTAGATTATAAAAAAACTTGATATATTACAAAAAAAAATTATAATAATTCAATAGTTTCTATAAGGAGATTTTTAAAATGAGTTACAAATGTATTATATGTGGAAAAAAGAATGCGAGTGGAAATAATGTTAGCCATTCAAACAGAAAAACAAAAAGAAAATTTAAAGCTAATTTGCAAAAAATTAACATTTTGGTTGAAGGACAAAAGCAAAAAGAATTAGTTTGTACATCTTGCATAAAAGCACAAAAAATTCAAAAAGCATAAATTTTAGAGATTTTTAATTAATAAATATAATGAAGAGAGCCTTTTAATAGGGCTCTCTTTTTTTTTGTCATTTTGAAGTTTTATAGGGGAAAAAAGTTTGGATTGTTTTTATAGAGTTAGAAATATCTAGACATTAAATATTGTAGATTTGTTTAGAAAATAATGAGAAAT
>CAYQVV010000003.1:32489-36507 GCA_964421155.1 uncultured Elusimicrobiaceae bacterium | reverse complement strand
CTTTTTAAACTTTTTCATAATCTATTCTCAAAATATTTTTTAAACATTTTGATTTTTGTGAATTATTTTTAGAGAATAATAAAAATAAAACATTCTTATTATTACTCAAAATATCATATGTCCCATAATTTAAAATAATTTTATATTTTCTATTACTAGAAAAATTTAAATTTTTTATAGCAAATGAAGAATATTTACTAGTTTTTTTGACATCTTCAGAATTCAAATAATCTAATTTTAATAAATCAAAATCAAATGCAATCTTATTATCTGAATTATATAATAATCTAAAAATATTTGAATAAATTGAATAATGCGGATTATCATTAAAGATATTTAGTGATTTAGTATTATCTACTATATAAAAAATGTCATTATTCTTTATCACTTCATTATTTTTAAAATTTTCTATTAAAGATAGTTTTTTTAACCAATCTTTCTGAAAATTAAAATATACTCTTATATTTAAAAATATGAAACTTACCAAAAATAAAATATATATAAAATATTTGATATTTTTATTTTTTATTTCCAAAAAAGCAAAAAATATTTTTAAAATATAAACTAAAATAAAAGCAAAACCACAATTTAAAAGAATTTGGAATCTACTCTCATAACCATAAATATATGGAATTTTAGATACAAACAAATAAGGCAAAGCTCCTAAAAAAAAAGATAAAATTCCTATACATAAAAAAATAACATCTATTTTTATATTAAATTGTCTATCTTTTTGAGAAAAAATATTAAATTTTTTAAAAAATATAAACAAAAATATAGAAAAAAATAATATATAAATAAATTGCTCTGAAAAAGATAATGAAAAAACTTCAAAAAAAGAATTTTTTAAAGCAAAAAATAAATTTATCGGTATCTTAATAATTGTTCTAATATTAAAACTGATATGATTATAATTTAAAAACCATCCATAATTTTTCCAATAAATATTTTTTATTAGAAAAAACACTACAGGCAATATCACAAAATCAAAATATTTAAATATATATGAATATATTTTTTTTATATTATTTATCCTTACTTTTTCTTTATAAAAAATATAAATTGGAACAACATAATAAAAAACTAATAAAGATTGTAAAAAAAAAGATAAAAAGAAAATAAACAAAATAAAAATTCTAAGTAAAAAATTTTTTTTATTTTTTAAATATATAGATATTAAATAAAATGCTGTCCAAAATAAAAATAAAGACAAAATAAATACATAAAAATTTGCCATATATCTTACAAAATTTAAAGGCAAAAAAGTAAAAAATAAAAACAAAAAAACTCTATCAGCTTCGTCTATTTCTTTAATAGTTTTAAGAATTTTATAAAATAAAATAGATATAAATAAATATGTAAAAAATGTTAAAAACTTTAATAAAAATACTGGGTGATTACCAAATATTGCCCAAAAATTCTTATAAAACCAATCATAAAAAACCAGCCCTTGTCCCCCATAATACTGATTTAATATATTAAAATCATAGTTTAAAAAAGTCCAATCATCCCACATAAGTCCATTACTTGCTAACATAAATCCAAAAGATATAAAATATAAAATAATAAAAATAAAATAAAATTTATATTTTTTAAAAAATTCAAAAAAATAAGCCATAAAAAACCTCTTTAATCTTTTAATTTTTTAAATATAAAATTTTTGTTTATATAATCTCTAAAATCTTTTTGATTAAAATAATAAATAATAGTAGCAACGAAAAAAATTACAGCTCCAGATAAAACAACAAAAATAAAATTTTTTTTACTTTTTTCTAAAGGCAAATAGTCTTTAAATAAAATGGAAATGATAATTAAAAATAATATTGGGAAGATCATTCCTTTAAAACATTTTAAAAAAATTTCTTTTAATTTAATATTTAATAATTTCAAACAAAAATGAAAATTTATAATAACAATAAAAATCATTGATAAAAATTTTGAGAAAGCAAAACTATTTATTCCTAAATTTTTTATAGTTAAAAAAAATACTAACAAATATAAAAATAAATATAAAATTTGTAAATCTTGTCTTATATTATTTTTTTTAAATACATTCAAGATTGTTTCAGAAATTAAATAGATAAAGCTAAAAACTGCTGACAATAATAAATACTGCAATATTTTTATAGATGGAAAATAATTATTCCCAACCCATGTAAAAATCAAAGGTTTTGCGAATATAATAATAATAATTGTAGGAAATAATAATATTGGCATAAAAAAATTAATCGTATTTAAAGAATATGTTTTTAAATTATCAAAATCATTTATAGAAAAAAAATGATTTAGCCTATTATAAACAGGTCCCTGAAGATTATTTTTTATAAGCCAAATAAACCTAAAAACCACTAATGCAATAGAATAAAAAGCTATTTCCTTGACTCCAAAAAATTTTCCTATAAAAAAAATGTCTAATTCAAAAGTTAATAAAGCAACTATCATTGCTAAAAAAGATGGTCGTGCAAAATCTTTAAGTTTAAAAAAAGATTCCTTTGAAAATCTAAAAAATTTAAGCAATAAAAAAAAGTTATAATTATATCTTTTTCTAATATTCAAAATTGTAATTAAATAAACTAAAAAATCCACAATTTGATAAAAAATATAATACCCAACAATATTTTCTTTATAATTAGAAAAAAAATAATAAACAGAAAAAATTTTTAAAATATTTCCAAAAATATACAACCTATAAAAAATAAAATTTTCAAGCCTTATATCCAAAACTAAATTTATAAATTTAGATAAAATATTCAAAAATAATGAAAAAGAACATACTATCAATAATTTTTTTGCGACTATTAAAGAAAATTCATCATGAAGATTTTTTATTATTAAACTTGGATTATAAGAAACTAAAAAAATTAAAGCTGAAAATAAAGTTATAAATATAAAAAATATAAACAAACTAAAACTAATTATTTTTATTTCTTTTTCTCTTTCGCCTTTAGCAAAATATTCTCCTGCAAATCTAGAAGCACTTGAGATAAATCCAAAATCTAAATAAAAAACATAAAAAGATATTGAAATGCAAAGTGAATATATTCCATATAAAAATTGATTGTTAGAAATTTTTGGAAGAACTATAAATGCAGATAATACACTTATTAATATAGACAAAAACTGCCATAAATAAATATATATATAATTCTTTGTATATTTTTTTTTCATAAAATTTTATAAATTTTTCCAATAGCTAATTATAATATAAATTATTAGGATCCGTTTGTTCATATTTTTCTATAAAATCCTCAAAGCCAGTATTATCAAACAATTCCCTTGAAAACAACATAATTTTCCATTCTCCAAAAATATCTTTTTCAAAAGACAAAACATAATAAACATTTAAAATATTTGGAGCTGCAAAATTTATAATTTTTAAGCCTAATGTTTCAGTCTTTATTTTTTTGAAATACTCATAACTATATTTATCAAAAATATATTTAAAATTTACAACTATCATAGCTCTATTATTAATAACTTTATAATCTATAATATTACCAAATGGTTTTACTTTACTTTTTAAAAATAAAATTTCATTATTAAAATGTTCTTTTTGTAGTTTTATTTCATTATTTATATCAATAATTTTTTCTTCATTATAGTTTTCTCTACTTAATTCTTTCAAAACAAAATTCATATCTTTTATATAAGAATTCAACATTTTTTTAAGTGTTGCTATATTTTTATTTTTTATATTTATATCATAATAAGATTTCCATATCTGATCTAAATTCATAATTAAAAAATTATTTAGCGATATATTTAAATTACTAATGTCTAATTGATCTTTTAAATTATCTACATCTTTTTGAGACAAAAAATTTACACATTGTCTTAAATTTCTATTTTGAAAATTTTTGGAGAAATCATTATATATAAATGTTATTTTTTCTAAATCTGTGTTTTTTGAAAAAGTAATATTTTCTTTTTGTTGAATTATAATTTCTTTTTCTTTAGAATTTTTGTTTTTTATTTTTTTTGAATCTATTTTTTTTTCTTTTGATTTTTTATTTTTATT
>CAYQVV010000003.1:0-32389 GCA_964421155.1 uncultured Elusimicrobiaceae bacterium | reverse complement strand
TATTTTTATTATTAATGCTTATTTCATTATTTTTTTCCTCTTCTTTTCTTTTTTCCTCTTCTTTTCTTTTTTCTTCTTCTAAAATATTCTGCTTAAGGATTATTTCATTCTTCATCTTTTCTTCTATTTCTTTAGATTTTAAAATGCTATTTTGAATAGAATCTCTCTTTTCTGTAAGCTCTTCTAATTTTTTCTTAGATTTCTTATCTTTTTTTCCATCCAACTTTGTAATTTTATCTTCTATATCCAACAAATCTTCATTTATATCCGCAAATATATATCCTAAAAAAAACAATAATAAACAATAAAATAATAAAAATTTTATAATCTTCTTTTCATTTTTAAACATAAAATAATCCTATATCAAAAATATATATAATCTCCATCACTTTTAAAACTTAAAAAATTATTAACTATTTTTTTTATATTAGAATCCGGAACTTTATTACAGATATTTAAATCCAAAAAATCATTATTAAATAAAGATTTTTTATTAACAATAATATATTTTGGGTTTATTTTTTCAAAAAATTCAGGAAAAATTGTCATTTCAAAAGAAACATTTGGATATTCAAATATATTAATCTTATTATTATTTATTTCTTCAACAAAATCATGATTTTGCATTAAAAAATATTGATCTTTATAAGTATTTTCACAACTAAATAAAATTCTTGTATTTTTATATATTAATAAAATAACTGGATTGCCTATACTTTTATTTTGATTTTTATCAAATGGATAAAAAATTTTAAATTTTAAATAAGGCTCAATAAATACTTCTCTTGTTTGTTGAATTCTTTCATATATCATCTCTGGATGATTCTTAGTAAAATCTAAAAAAAAATCTATTTTTGGAATATTATTTAATGAAAAAACATTTAAGACTTTAATTACCACAATATTATTTAAAATTTTTTTAAAAATAGGAATAAAATTGGTTTTTAAATTTGAATATAAAAACATATCTATAATCAAAATATCATTCTTTTTAAAATAATTTATTACCTTGTTTATACTATCTTTATCTATCAAATCTATAATAATAATTCTATTCTCTGGAGTTTTTATTAAAATTGCTCTATTTTTTTCATTAGAGTAAAAGGTTATATCTAAATTATTTTGTTTTTTTTCTGAATTATTTATTATCAAACTTTTTTTTTCATTAAAAATATCTGTATAATTTACAAAATAATAAAACCATAAAAATATATTAGCAAAAAATAATATTATTATTAAAAAATTATTATATTTTTTTTTATTTTTCATTGCTTTGATATATTTCTTTTAAAATTAAATAAATTTTTTCTTCTGAAAGATTATATATATCTCTCAATTTTTCTTGTCCACCATGTTCAATAAACTTATCCGGTAAGCCTAAGGACAAAATTTTTTTATTTCCTTCATCAGATAAAATTTCTTTAATATTTGACCCCATTCCTCCAGATAATATATTTTCTTCTAAAGTAATTATTATATCTGAATTTTTCACAAACTCTTTTATAAAATTTTCGTTAATAGGTTTTAAAAATCTAATATTTACTAATTTAAAAAACATATTTTCTTTGGATAATTTTTCTATAGCATTTTTTGTTCTAATTAACATATTTCCTGTAGCAAATACACAAATATTGCCTTTATCAAAAATTACTTCTTGATCTCCTATTTCTAAAATTGGAGTGTTATAATCTATTTCTATTCCAAATCCTTCACCTCTAGGATATCTAATTGCACAAGGCTTTTTTAATTCTATAGCTGTTCTTAACATTAAAGAAAGTTCATTTTCATCTTTAGGAGACATAAATATTAAATTGGGAATTATTCTTAAAAAAGAAATGTCAAAAACTCCATGGTGAGTAGGACCGTCTTCTCCAACTATTCCAGATCTATCTATAGCTATAATAACTGGAAGATTCTGTAAACATATATCATGCAAAACTTGATCAAAAGCTCTTTGTAAAAAAGTTGAATATATAGCACAGATAGGAATAATTCCATTTACTGACAAACCTGCAGCAAAAGTTAATGCATGAGATTCTGCTATTCCCACATCAAAATATCTATCAGGAAATTTATTGGCGAAATCAACTAATCCTGTTCCTTCACACATCGCTGCAGTGATTGCAACTATTGATTTATTTTTTTCTGCTTCTTTAACTAAAGTCTCTCCAAAAACTTGAGTATATGTCTTTTTTTTTCCTACAATTTTATGTGCTTCTCCTGTATCTTCATCAAAACTACTTATTCCATGAAATTTCGTAGGATTTATTTCTGCAAAATTATAGCCTTTACCTTTTTTAGTTATTATATGAAGCAAAACTGGACCTTTTAAATCTTTTATCTTACTTAAAATTTCTATTAATGTTGAAATATTATTTCCATCAACTGGACCTAAATATGTAAAGCCTAACTCTTCAAAAAGCATACCTGGAGTTAAAATAGTCTTTGCTCTGCTTATCAATTTTTTTATAATTATTTGTGGAATTTTTAAATTTTTTGTAATTCTTGAAACAATTGAATCTAAATTTTGAACAAATTCTCCAGATAAAATTTTTGTTAAATATTTACCTATTGCTCCAACTCTGTCAGAAATAAACATTTCATTATCATTAAGTATGACTAGCATATCTTTATTTAAATTTCCTGCGTTATTCAAACCCTCAAAAGCAAGTCCATTTGTCATTGATCCATCGCCAATAACTGCTATAACTTTCTCATTTCTATTTTTAAGATCTCTAGAAACTGCTAAACCCAAAGCAGCAGATATAGATGTAGAACTATGCCCAGTTCCAAAAACATCATATTTACTTTCACTAATCTTAGGAAATCCACTTATTCCATTAAATTTTCTGAGTGTTGAAAATTCATTTTTTCTATCAGTCAAAATTTTATAAGCATATGATTGATGCCCGACATCCCAAACAACCTTATCTTTTTCTATATCAAATATATAAAATAATGCAATGGTTAAATCTACAACTCCCAAACTACTAGCCAAATGTCCACCATTTTCAGATACAATTTTTATAATATAATCTCTTATCTCAAAAGATAATTTTTCTAATTCCTCAAAAGATAATTTTTTTATATCTTTAAAATCATTTATATTTTTCAAAATAGAATAATTCTCTATACTATCTTTTAATTCCATGAACTAATATTTCCTATAATTTTATTCTTTTTCTGCTTCTTTTTTTACTATCTCAATCGCCTTTTGAACTTTTCCTATAACACAAGGACCGCCAACACATCCACCTTCGCATGCCATAACTTCTAAAAAGTTCCCAGGCATCTTACCTTTTGCATACAATTCCAAAAGTTTTATAGATTTTTTATCTATTCCATTTATAAATTTATTGTCTATATTAGGAATTTCTTCTTTAGAATTTTCTTGCATTTCTTTCAAAATTGCAGAACTTACTCCGCAACTAGTAGCATATCCTCTTCCTGATCCTTTAACTTTTCTAGAAAAAACAATAGGCTCAACTGTCTGAAGATCTATATCCATAGCAGTAAACATAGCATCTAATTCTTCAAAAGTTAAAACAAAATCAGTATTTATATCTTCTATAGCTTCTTTCTTTTTTGCAACACAAGGACCTACAAAGACTGTTATTAATTCAGAATTTTCTTCTTTTATGGTTTCAGCAATAAATCTCATAGGACTAGGTGTATGAGAAATTGCAGGAATCAATTCTGGAATATGTTTATTAACTGTTCTAACATATGCTGGACAACAAGAACTTGTCATCAAACGATCTCCTTTTTTCATTTTTTCTACAAATTCTTTTGCTTCATTTTCTGTAGTTAAATCTGCTCCAAAAGCAACTTCTTCTACATTAAAAAATCCTATTTTTAAAATACCACCAGCAATTTGCTCTAAAGAAACTGGAAATTGTCCAACAATAGAAGGAGCAATCATTGCAACAACTTTTTTCCCTTCTTTTATTAATTTCAAGACATCTATAATCTGTGATCTTTCCAAAATAGCACTAAATGGGCAAGCATGAATACATTTCCCACAAAAAATACATTTATCAAAATCTATTTTCTGAACATTTGTATCTTTATCTCTTTTTATAGCATCAACTGGACATGCTTCTTCACATGGGATAGGAAGTCGAATTATCGCATGATACGGACAAACTTTTGTACATATTCCACAATCTATACATTTATCATAATCTATATTAGCTTTGCCATTTGTTAAAGAAATTGCACCCTTTGGACAATTAAAAACACACGGTCTAGCGAAACAACCTTGACATGCATTAGTAATTAAATATCTACTAGTCACACAACTAGAACAAGCAATATCCAAAACAGTTAAAATGTTTGAATCTATTTTTTTATCTCTTTCTAATGCATCTTCTAAATATTCACTTAACTGCTTAGATTCATCGTTTTCATTTTCTACACTAACCCCTAACATTGACATTATTCTATATTTTAAAACTGCTCTATCTTTATAAATGCAACATCTCGAAGATTGCATATTTTTAGGTCTTATTTGTGACGGAATTTTATTAATTTCTTCTTTTAAAACTCCCTTCATAAAATAACTAATTATATTTACCAAAAGTCCTTTTTTAGTTATATTCGCATCATTTTTATTTTGCATAACATCTCCAAAATTATTTTTTAATTTAACAAATTTTTATATTATACAATCAATATAAAATATATTCAATTTATAATTTATCATTTTTAACAAAATCTACTGCTCTTATTCCAGCTATACATCCTTCTCCAACTGCTTTTGCAACTTGATACGGCAATCCACAAATATCTCCTGCAGCAAAAATACCTTTAATATTAGTTTCTTGCAAAGCATTAACTTTTATATGTTTAAAATTTTCATCTAAGTCTAAACTCAATTCTGAAAAAGAAAACAATTCAATAGCACTTTTGCTTCCTAATTCAATAAAAATTCCAGCTGTTTCTATAAAATTTCCAGATTTTAGTTCTAAGTTTTTTACAAAATTTTCATCGCCTTTTATTTCAGTTATTTCTTCACTTTTGAAAGTTTCAATTTTTTCATTACTTAATACTTCGTTATACAATTTTTCTGAGACATTTAAATCTTTAAAAATCAAATTTACTTTTTTAGCATAAGTTGACAATGTTAATGCTCCCAAAAAAGCTGAACTTTCATTTCCAACAACAGAAACAATTTTGTTTCTAAAAAACATTCCGTCGCAATCTACACAATAACTAACACCTTTTCCTATATATTCTTTTTCACCTTTTACATTTAATTTTTTTCTATTAACTCCTGTTGCTATAACTATTGATTTTGCTAAAAATTTTTCATAATTTTCAGTTTCTAAAATAAACTCTTTTTTATCATTATCAAATTTAACTGAAATAATAGATTGATAAAAAAACTCTGCCCCAAACTTTTTGGCTAATGATTCTCCTTTATTTAACAAATCTAAACCAAAAATTTTTTCATCATAACCAAAATAATTTTCAACCTCTGCTTTAAACAAAGCACTATCTTCTTTTTTCCCAAATACAAAAACAGAAACATTTCTTCTTGCAACATGTATAGCACTTTGAAGCCCTGCTGCTCCCATTCCAATAATAGCAATATCACATTGTTTTAAATTATCAAAAATATTTTCATTCATAACATTCTCCTATCATTTTAAAAAAATTTTAATTTATTTATTGAATTTTGCAATAATATTTTTTAGACTATTGGCTATGAAAAAAACTCTAAACAAAAATAATTATAACATAGAAAAATTATATAAAAAAATTATTTTTCAAAAATCTAATTTTAATATTTTTAATATTTTATTTTTATTATTATCTTTTTTTTACACTATTTTATTAACTTTAAGAGAATTGTTTTACAAATTAGGGATTTTTAAAACTTATGAATTTAAAAAATCTTTTATAATAAGCATAGGGAATATAACTACTGGAGGAACCGGAAAAACTCCAATTGTAATGAAAATAATAGATATTATCAAAAAAAAATACAATTCTAAAAATATAGCTGTTGTTTCTAGAGGATATAAGAGAAAAAATAAAGATATACAAATAAAATTAAAATCTAACGAAAAAGCAAATTTAAGTCTAAATGAAATTGGAGACGAACCTTCTATGATTCTAAATAAATATCCAAATATTTATTTAGGAATAGGTGCAAACAGACCAAAAGTCATTGAAAAGCTTTTATCAACTTCAACTGATAAAATTGATTATATTATTTTAGATGATGGATTTCAAAAAATATCTATAAAAAAAAATTTAAATATTATGCTTATTGACTTGACATCAAACTTTTTATTTTTTAAAGATTTCGTTATTCCTAGAGGGACTTTGAGAGAACCTATAAAAAATATAAAAAATGCAGATTTAATAATTCTTACAAAAACAAATCTTGCAGAAACAAAAAACATAGATTCTACAATAAAAAATTTAAAAAAATTCGGTTTTTCAAAAGAATACAAAAATTTAATAATTTCACAATATATTCCTTCTTATTTTTCAAACCTTGACAATGAATTTATAAAATTAGAAAATATTAATGATTTATCAAATTTTAAAAACTCAAAAATAAATATTTTAACTGGAATTGGAAACCCAAACAGTTTTATAAATACAGTAAAAAAATTAGAAATAGAAATTTCAAAAACTTTTATTTTTCAAGATCACTGCTGGTTTAAAATTGAAGACATTGAAAAATCTTTACAAAATTGCGACTTTATTTTGACTACAGAAAAAGACTTTGTAAAAATCAAAGAAATTTTAAAAAATTCAAAAAATATATCAATAAATAAAAATAAAATTTTATGTCTGAATATGGATGTAATCTTTGATAATGAAAATTTTATTAATATTTAAAATTAGGATAATAATATGGAACTAAAAAAAACTATTGGAATTTTTGATTCTGGTATTGGCGGATTAACTGTAATGAAAGAAATTATAAAAGAAATGCCGAATGAAGATATTGTTTATTTTGGAGATACTGCTAGAGTGCCATATGGAAATAAATCTCCAGAAACTATCCAAAAATTTTCTATGCAAATTGCAAACTTTCTGCTTGAAAAAAACATAAAAATCTTAGTTATTGCTTGTAATACTGCCACATCTTTTTCTCTAAAAACTCTAACTGAAAATTTAAGTATTCCAGTAATTGGAGTTATAAATCCAGGATCTGAAGCAGCATATAAAATCTCAAAAAATAAAAAAATCGGGGTAATTGGAACAAAAGGGACTATAAAAAGTAATGCTTATGAAAAGGCTTTACACAATATAGATGAATCTTTAAAAGTTTTTAGCAAAGCATGTCCATTATTTGTTCCATTAGTAGAAGAAAACTGGATTGATAAAAAAGAAACATATTCTATTGCTCAAGAATATTTAAAAGATCTACAAAGTTTCAATATTGATACTCTAATATTGGGATGCACACATTATCCAATAATAAAAAATGTAATACAAGAAGTTATTGGCAATAAAATAAGTATTGTAGATTCTGCAATAGAGACTTCAAAAGTTGTCCATAATACTTTAGAAAAAAATAATAATATTGAAACAAAAACAAAAGGATCTTATAAATTTTTCGTCAGCGATGATGAACAAAGTTTTTTAAATTTTGGAGAAAAGATATTAGATATAAAAATTGATAACGAACATATAGAGAAAATAACTTTTTAAATTTAATAAAAAATTCTCTTTTTTTTAATATTTGCCAAAAATTATTATTTCTTCCTCCTAGATTTAGAATCCAGCTCATTATTTTCAAATTCAATCAGCCATTCATTTAATTTTTGTTGTAATAATTTTTTGTCTGGTAAATATAAGCTGTATTCTGAGGCATAAATATTTGCATCTTTTGGCAAAGTTAATTCGACAAGTGCTGTCTGTTTTTTCTTGCATAATAAAATACCAATCGTTGGGTTCTCAAAATCTTTTTTTATAAATCTATCGTAATAATTTACATACATTTGCATTTGTCCTAAATCTTGATGTGACAATTCATCTATTTTTAAATCTATTAAAACATAACATTGTAAAAGCCGATTGTAAAAAACTAAATCAACAAAAAAATTTTTATCGTCAAAAGTAAATCGTTTTTGCCTAGCTTCAAATAAAAAACCTTTTCCTAGTTCTAACAAAAAATGTTGTAATTTTGAGATTATCCCATCTTCCAAATCTGTTTCAGAATATTTCGCTTTTTCCTCTAGTCCTAAAAATTCTAATGTTAATGGATTTTTCAGAATATCTGAGGGATTTACGATTATATTTCCAGCAGTTGCTAGTTTCATTACTTCGTCTTTATCTCGGCTTAAGGCTAATCTTTCATAAAGACTTGAATTATACTGTCTTTTCAATTCCCTCAAACTCCAATCATTTTCAGCAGATTCTATTTCATAGAAACTTCGTTCTTGTGGATTTTCTATTTTCATTAAAACAAGATAATGAGACCAGCTTAAAATAAATTTCCTAGACACTGTCTCGGAAATTGAATAAGCAAGATAAAATTTTCGCATATTTTCTAAATTATCCGGTGAAAAACCTTTGCCAAATTTTTCTGTAAGCTGTTTTGATAAATCTTTTAATACAAATTTTCCATACTCTGCTCTTTCTTTACCTTGTTGCTCATCTTCAATAATCATTCTGCCTATCTCAAAATAAGTATGAACCATAGTCAAATTTACACTACTAACAACTTTTTTACGAGCAATGTCTATAATCTCTGCTACCCGAACAAATAGCTGATTATTTTTTGTAATCAATTGTTTTTCCATATTTTATAAATGCCTCTAAATTGGATAATATATTCCAATATAAATTCCTAATTTCTCAAAAATGACAAATATTTCTTTATTTTCTCTAAACATTTTTTTTATTTAAGTAATTTTAGATAATTATAAATGTAATTTTTATATTATACTATATTCATTGAAAAAATTTAAATATTTTTTTATTTAAAAATAAAAAAAGGAACGGCTAAAAAACCGTTGCTAAAAAAATTTAAATTAATTAAAAATTTTAAGTTTATTTTCAATAATTTGTATTTTTGACAATTTCAAATTCAAATCAAAAGCTTCATCTAAGATTACAACAATATTATTCCCTATGCGATTAAACCCAAACTCACGAGAAGTTATTTGATATAGACTTTCTTTCGTTAATCCATAACTTTTTGAAATAATAACTAACATTGCTTTTGCTAGTTCTTCAGAACAAATATAATTAATCGGTCTAGGAAGTTCTCCTTGTTTTGGTATACGAGGAATAATTTCTCCCCCATTTACAAGGTATAAATAATTATTTTTAAAATATACTTTCTTACTCATTCGTTGTAAAACATAATCGATTTCTCTTCTAATTTTTATTGTTGATTTTTGATTTCCAAACAATGGAGCTATTCTTTTACACAATAATTCAAAATGTATAGGATATTCATTTTTAACTATATGATAAAATACATCACAAATATAAATAAAATAATCAGAACTTCTTTTAATTTCAAATATATCCACCTCTTTATAATAATCAAAACAAAAATTATTATTCGTCTGTTCAATGTCTTTATTTTCTCTTATTAAATAATTATCAATAGAAAATTCTTCGATACATTGTTTCGATTTATAAGAACTCATACAAAAATTTTCTTCTTGATATTCTGCTATAGCTTTTTCTATTACATCCAATAGCTTTTTTCCTTCAGTAATATGGTCTTTTATCCAATCAGTAGACCAAATACGATATATTCGCCAACCAATATCTTCAAGCACATCTTGTCTTAGACGATCGCGTTCTCTAGCTGTACGAGAAGAATGATATGTCGCACCATCACACTCAACACCAAGCACAAATCTACCATCAAGTATAGGATGATAGACTGCAAGATCAATTTTATAACCAGAGCATCCAACTTGTGTCTTTAATCTATATCCCTTCATTTTTAAAAAATCATATACAGATTCTTCAAAAGGAGAGTCGAAATGTATATTTTTATCACATGTAATTTCATTTACCAATACACTCTTTCCAGTAATTGCAAACTCAATATACGATCTCAGCAGTTTAAGTCCCTCAGAATTACTATCTTCAGTCTTGATGTCTGTTGGCTGAATTGAACCTACTAATTTCATATTGTATTTTGCTCTAGTTATTGCAACATTAAGCCGTCTTTCTCCACCCTGTTTATTAAGCGGTCCTAAATTCAAAGACATAACACCATTGGCATCTTTTGCATAACCAATACTAAAAATTATTGTATCTCTTTCGTCACCTTGCACCGTTTCAATATTTTTTACAAAAAATTCTTCTTTTTTATCCTCCCTAAAAAATTCTTCATATTGCGGATTTTGCTTCCTGAGTTCCTCTACCGCAACATCAACAGCATGTTTCTGAGATTCGCTAAATGTAATAACTCCAAGAGAACGAGTTGGGTAAATTGTAATATGTTCAAATATCATTTTTGCAACTTTTTTTGCCTCAGTGATATTGTTTTTCTTACCTTGACGATCATAAACCCCATCTTCAACAAAAATATATTCAACACCATTATCAGCTCCTTTATCTATATGAGAAGGAAAGGTTATTAGCGAATTGTTATATATTTTAGCATTAGAAAATGCGATTAAATCTTCATGTTTACTTCTATAATGCCATTTTAAAGACCGTTCAGGTAATACTGTTACCGCCTCATCAAGTACAGATTCAAAAGAACAAGAATCTTCGATTTCATCATCTTCAGTATCATAATCTCCATCAGATATCGAAGCATTAAAAAAATTTGTAGGTGGCAACTGTTTACTGTCTCCTGCAATAATAACTTGTTTAGCTCTCATGATTGCACCAATAGCATTTTCTGTACATACCTGTGAAGCTTCATCAAAAATAACCATATCAAAATTATAAATATCTGATTGTAAAAATAAACTTACTGATAAAGGAGACATCATAAGACATGGTTTCAGACAAGGTAATAAAGTAGGAATTTTCTCAAAAAGTTTTCTAATAGGCATTATTTTTTTTTGCTTTCCAAGTTCTCGTTTTAATATACCAACTTCTCCATATGCCGATGTTATACTACCAAAATCAGGCAACTTGTTAATAAGTTTTTCCCTTATCCTCAAACTTGCAATTTGCATTTGTTCCTTATCAATGTTAGAAAATTGTTTTATCTTTTCTTCTTGGTCACGACTTCTAAATGAATAGACAGCAGGATAATTTGGTAAAACTTTATCGAGCCACAATCTATAAAAATACTTTTTAAAAGCATTTTCAATCATAAATTTATCAATATTTTGTTCAATGATTACATTTATAAATTCTGATAACCCTTCCTCTTCACAATTTTCTTTAGCAGTTTTAAAATCTATCCATTCTTCTAATCCTGTCAAACTATCCAAACAGGTTTGAACTCTATCTTGTAAAGCATATAAATTGATTTTTTTTATACTATATTCTTCATCAAATAAAGAATCAAACCAATAAATATCCTTAAAAATATTGTTTCCAAAAGATTGTATATACAAAGCTAACTCATATGTTTTTTTTATTGCCAAATCTTCTGATATTATTTTATATTGGAAATCTTTTGTCAAATGATAGTGTTCTATATATTCTTTTAATTTATTCGTCCATAAAAGTGAAGATAATACCTTTTCCCAATCTGTATCTATTCCATTATAAAAAAACTTTAATTCTTCTTTAAAAGCAGAAGCATTTAATTCTATATCAGATTTAATTTCTTGCAATCTAATAAGTTTTGAAAGACTTTCACTATGAAAATCATAATTTTTGTTATCTTTCGCAAATGAAAACAAAGGCTGTATTGCTTTTTTACAATCAGACAATAACTTAATTATACGAATATTTTTTTCTATAATTAACTCGAGGGAGCAATCTTTAAAATTCTGTGTCTCTGATAAAATAGATTGATATTCATTTTGTAGCATCAAATTTTCTAACTTTATAATTTCATTTATTGCTTGAACTTCTTGACCAAAACTTTGATAATTATTATGATTTAAAAGCATATGTTTTATGTTTTCAGGAATTATGCCATTAAAATAATTCGTAACACTATCTAGCAAAAGAAATCTCTTTTCAATTTCAAGATAATTTGTTTGTTCTCCAACATATAAAGTTCCAAAATTTTCTATAAAAAAACCTTCATTATCTTTAAACCATTGCTGTTTTTCTTTAAAAATTTTAATTTTACAAAGTAGCTCGATAATGTCTTTGTCCGAAATTTTTTTGACAGGAATAATGCAAAGTGATTTTATTTCTTTTTTATCTTTTCTGTATGCTTTATTAAAAATTTTAAACAATGAAATATAGTCGGTTTTGAATCTTTTGAGCATGTCATAAAAAGAAATATTCAAAATTTCTTTTTCATATTTTTCAAATATTTCTGATTTTAATGTATTTAGTAAATTTTGATTTTCTTTTGCCTGTTCAAGAAAATCAAGAAGTGTCTTTTTTGTGTCTTGAGAAAACCAAGATTCTTTTGGATGAATTTTTTGATTAAAAATTTCTGCAAATTCATAAATTTTTTGAATTTCCGTAATATTTACAGGTTCTTTTAATTGTAAACTTTTAGCTATTGTTCCAGATGCTACTAAAAGATTCTCAAAATTTTTATTTGTTTTTTGGCACAAAGATATTAAACGATCTGCGTTATCAAAAATAATTTTTTCATTATTATAATTACTACTTAATAGTTTAAACATATCCGTAAAAGCATTTGACAATTGAAAACTAATTTGTTTCGCATTAATATCAAAAACATCAGATTTATATAACTCACTCAATTCTTTCAAAAGAGTCAAATATTCTTTTCTATTAATATTTAACTCTTTAGCTTTATCAGAAAGAACTTGTATATCATTATTTGACAACCATTCTTTCGGAACTTTTGGCGATGTTGCACAAAATTTTAAAAACACTATAAAATCCTCAAATTCTCCAACCAGTAAATTATTTTCAATACAAAGTGAGTTTAAATCACTTTGTATTTTGTCTGTCATTTGAGGCAATTGTAGTTTTATTTTTTTTAAATATGTCTCAATATTATGACGAAGTTCGTGAGAAATATATTTAACATTACTACCTTTCCATGGATTCGAATTGTAATCACTAGTCATTTTCCCAATAGTCTTAGTCAACTCAGATATTAAATACAAGTATTTTCTTAGTTGTTCAGGGGTAGTTTGCTCAACATTCTCCAATAAAAATATTACATCAGGTGCATATGTAAGCTTTGCCAATATACCATTTACTTCATAAATTGTTTTATTTAATGGCATAATTTTTGTATGTAACTGACAGCTATATTCATTTAACTTTTTTCGTTCATTGTTTAAAACTTCTAATTGATAAATGGCATTTTCTTTTACAGATACTTTATCAAGATTTATTGTATCCTCTAAACTTTTTAAAATTTCTCTTTTAATTGCCTTATGATTGTGTAGGATTAAACAAAAATCAGAAAGTTTAGCTAAAGTCAATCTTTTATGTACTACCTCGAGTGCTGCCTTCTTTTCCGATACAAATAAAACTTTTTTATCATCCGCTAATGCTTCAGAAATAATATTAGTAATTGTTTGACTTTTCCCTGTTCCCGGAGGGCCTTGCAAAACAAAGCTGATACCTTTTTTTGAAAGAACTACAGCATCCTGTTGACTTGAATCCGCATCAACTACTTGATAGATATCAACAGGTCTTTGGTTATTATCATGATCATAATTATTCATTGTTTCAGAAACATGCTCTATTGAACTATTATCTCTACATAATGCTTTTATAATATTGTGATTTTTAATTTTTTCAGTATGTTTATCGAGATCATAATACATATTAATTTTTAAAAATGAGAGCAAAGATAAACTAACATTAGTATCAATAGTGAATCCCTCTTTTTTCACAAGCTTTGATATTTCCATCAAATAGTTTTCAATGCTATCTTTTTGAGCATCAAATTCTGGTAAATTTAAACCCCTATCGTTATTAAGTTTATGTGAAAGTGTTGGATTAATTACAATTTCATCTTCGTGTAAAGACATTTTATATGGATCAGAAATGGATTCTATTGTAAGAGTAACAGGGACCAAAACAATAGGAGATACAATCATTTGAGATGAATCAGTATTTTCATACCATTTTAAAAACCCAAATGAAAGATAAAGAATATTGACCCCTTGTTCCTCAATTGCTGTTTTTGCTTTTTCTCTTAAAGATTTAAGTGTTTTTTGTTGTTCCTTGATTGTTCTATCAGTTTCCAAATCCCCCTTAATAATCTCCGTTTTAGATTTAATTAAATCCTCTTCATCAAATCTTTTATCAACAGGATATGGAAAAATCAAAACTTGCTCGTCCACTACAATTTTTTCGAAAAGATCAACATAATTAGGAACAGTAATATTCAAATTAGATCTTTTTGTTTCTCGATAGTTAATTAAACGATTTCTTTTTCCTAAATCTAACAGTCTTTTTTTCCAATTATCTAACTTTAAATCAATATTGAACATAATATAACTCCACAAAATATAATACAATTAATATTTATACTTTACTTCCCCCACATCATAAAAAAAATAAAAATTTTATTAAAATAAAACTTCAAATAATGTAATAGTATATAATTTTATATTATACTATATTCATTGAAAAAATTTAAATATTTTTTTATTTAAAAATAAAAAAAGGAACGGCTAAAAAACCGTTCCTTTTAAGATATTAAAATTAATTAAAAATTTAATTATAATGGTTAAGTATCTTTCAAACTTTTATGCTTTAAAATAGTTGCCTCAAAAATATAAACAATATCTTCACAAATATTAGTAGTCAAATCTGCTATTCTTTCTAAATTATTAGAAATTCTAATAATATGCAAAGCATCTTCTATCAAATCTGTATTTTTTTTCATGAGAACTATCATATCTTTAAAAGTTTGTCTATGCAAATCATCTACAATATTATCTTTTTCTCTAATATTAGCAGCCAATTTTATATCTTTATCTATAAATGCTTTTATTGCTAAACTCAACATTTCAGAAACAACATTTATCGTTTCATTTAAACTATTTATTTCTTTTATTGAAATTTTTTGGCTATCTATTAAAAACAATCCACTTTCTGAAATATTTACAGAATGATCTCCTATTCTTTCCAAGTCATTATTTATCTTTAATGTCATAAGTAATGTTCGCAAATCTATAGCTTTTGGATCATATTGAGCTATAAAATATGTACACAATTTTTCAATATCTAATTCATATTTATTTGCTTTTTTTTCATCGTTTTGTATTATGTTTTCTAACATATTTCTGTCTAAAGTTGAAATACTTCTAACACTTCCTAAAAACATATTTTGAATAAAGGCTGCATATTCCGTTATTTTAATTCTTAAATCATACAATTTTTGTTGAAACATAAATTCTCCTTTTTTTTACAATTTAAATAATTTTTTTTCTAAATATTGGACTATTACAAAACAAACAATTTTTCTCCACATGGAGAATTTTCAAACTTTTTCCGACGAAAAAAAATTAAAAATTAAATTTTATTTTTTTTAACTTCTTTTTTATAAACTTTCTTTAGTCAAAACAATAAATTTTATTTAAATTCCCCTCTTTTAGAGGGGTAGTCTGCAATTTTACTAAACATTGCGACAATCGGGGTGTTTTATTGTTTATTCTTGTTTGTCGGCTAAATGTTTAAATTTCACAAATTTTTTTCTCGTCATTCATAGCGAAGCGAAGAATCTAGATTTTAACATGACGATTTTCTGTCTACGGCAATTTATAAAATTTTCAAAACATCATTTCATTGTCAATGGCTATTAAATTTTTTTATACAAAATACTTGCCATTTTTTTTTAAATAAATATTTAATACTTTTAAAGTTTTCAAAAAGCTTTCAATAAATTACCGTTTTAATTTTCTTTTTTGACATTGCCTTTTTTGGTTTGACGACAGGACGGTCAATCCCCGTCGTCGCAAATTAGCTAGTCCGCTGTATATCGGATATAGGATTAAAAACATTAAAAATCTAAAATTTCAATACAACATAAAATAAAAAACAACAACCTAGAAATTTTTAAACGATTTTTAATATTTTTACTCAGCTTTTCCGCTATAAGGCGGACAAAAAAAACTTAAATATAAATTTATTTTTTATTTCCTTGTCTGTCGGCTAATGTGTGAGCCTCACTAAACTTTCAATAATATCGCCTAACTTTATATGGTTAAGAGGTTTTTTATACTAAAATCTAACTAAGGTGCGAGTTTTTGCCGACACAAAGCCAGCGGAAAGGTTACAAAGGAAAACCAACGGTATTTGAGTGGGTTTTCCTTTGATATCTTTGTCTACGGCAATCTATTAAAATTTTTCAAATAATTCGTTTTTGTCAATGACATTAAATTTTATTTTTAGATCATCATCATTGCGAACTTTAGTGAAGCAATCTATATAAAAAAATCTTTTTTAATAAAAAAAACTATCTAGATTGCTTCGTTCGCTATGCTCTCTCGCAATGGCTGAATCTTTTTATTCTTATTTTGCACTTTATATTTCTGTAAGTCGCTCATTAAAAAAAACTAATTTTAAAAAAAATATCAACCAAATTTCCCAGTAATATAATCTTCAGTTCTTTTATCTTTAGGCACTGTAAATATTTTTCCAGTTTTATTATACTCTACCAGATGTCCTAAATAAAAAAAAGCGGTATAATCAGAAACTCTGGATGCCTGTTGCATATTATGAGTGACTATTACAATAGTATAATTTTCTTTTAATTCTTCTATTAATTCTTCTATTTTTTTTGTTGAAATAGGATCCAAACTTGCACAAGGTTCATCAAATAAAATAACTTCTGGACTAACAGCCAAACATCTAGCTATACACAACCTTTGTTGTTGTCCTCCTGAAAGAGCTAATGCACTATCAAATAATCTATCTTGAATTTCATTCCAAAGAGCTACTTGCTTTAAAGATGTAACAACTTTTTCATCAATAATATTTTTATCTTTTATTCCATTTATTTTCAAGCCATAACTTATATTTTCATAAATACTTTTTGGAAAAGGATTCGGCTTTTGAAAAACCATTCCAACTCTTCGTCTAATATCCACAACATCTACATTTTTAGAATTAATATCTTCATTATCCAAAAGTATTTTACCTTCTAAATGACTATCCAAAGTTAAATCATTCATCCTATTAAAAAGTCTCAAAAATGTAGATTTTCCACAACCTGAAGGACCTATTATTGAAGTTACTTTATTATTGTAAATATCTAAACTAATATTATTTAAAATCTGTTTTTCTCCATAAAAAAAACTTACATTTTCTGCTTTAATTCTTACATTATTATCCAAGATATTCTCCTTTATTAAAAATTCCTATTATTCCTACTTCTTAAAAAAATAGCAATTGAAGACATTCCCAAAACCATTATCAATAATATCAATGCACAACCATATGCTATTGCAGTCTGTTCTTCTGGATAAGTGCCTTCTGTCATCAAAGCATATATATGATACGGCAAAGCCATTACTTCTGAAAATGCAGAATTAGGATATCCTCTTCTATAAAAAGTTACAGCAGTAAAAAGTATAGGAGCTGTTTCTCCTGCTACTCTACCGATTCCTAAAATAACTCCTGTTAAAATACCGTTCATAGCATTAGGTAAAACTATTTTTCTTATTGTTTGCCATTTTGTTGCACCCAAAGCTAAAGAAGCTTCTTTTAAAGAATAAGGAACAGAATTTAGAGCTTCTGTTGAGGTAGATATTATGCTAGGCAAAATCATAATAGCTAAAGTCAAACTTCCAGATAATATTGAAATTCCAAATCCAAAAAATTTTACAAAAATAGCCAAACCAAATAATCCAAAAACAACTGATGGGACTCCAGCTAGATTATTAACTCCAAGTCTTATTATATCAACTAAAAAAAATTTTTTTGTAGCATATTCTGTCAAATATACAGCACATGCAACCCCCAAAGGCAAAGCAATCAAAATAGAACCAAAAGTCAAAAAAAATGAACCGACTATTGCAGGAGCAACTCCACCTTGAGTCATAGCTCTTCTAGGGACTTCTGTAATAAAACTCCAAGATAAAACAGAAAAACCTTTACTAAAAATAAAATAAATAATTACACCTAAAAATAACAAAGTTATAAATATAAGAATTCCTAACAACCCGAACCAAAATTTTTCTTCTAAATTTTTTATTTTCATCTTCCCTGCCCCAATTTTAATCTATATTTCCTACTTATCAATTCAGCTGTAATATTAAATAAAAATGTAAATATAAACAATACTAATCCGATAACAAAAAGCACATAATAATGATCACTTTTATAAACTGCCTCTCCCATTTCTGCAGCTATTGTCCCAGTCATAGTTCTAACAGGCTGAAATAATGATGTTGGAATCATTGCTGCTCCACCAGCAACCATTAAAACAGTCATAGTTTCACCAATTGCTCTACTAATTCCTAAAATTATAGCTGTAGAAATACCAGACCCTGCTGCCGGAAAAATTATTCTAGTCAATGTTTGCCAACGAGTAGCTCCTAATGCTAAAGATCCTTCTCTTAAACTTTTTGGAACACTAGCCAAAGCATCTTCTGAAATACTACAGACTGTAGGAGTAGACATTATTCCCAAAATTATACCAGCTGTCAATAGACAAAGCCCTGTAGGCATATAAAAAATTTTTTGTAAAAATGGTGACATAACTACTATTCCAAATAATCCATAAACAACTGACGGAATACTTGCTAATATTTCTATTACAAATTTTAAAAATTTTTTTTGCCAATTTGGGGCTATTTCATATATATATAATGCTGATCCAAGACCTAAAGGCACGGCTACTAAAAAAGCCACAAAAGTAACAGAAAGAGAGCCTATAATCAAAGAAAGCAATCCAAATTCTGGAGGCTCTGAAGTAGGATACCAAAATTTATTTAAAAATAAATTACTAAAAGTAAAATGTTTAAATGCAGGAAAACTTTCTTTAAACAACACAATCATTATTCCAACAAGACAAATTAAAGAAGTAAAACTAAATATAATTAAAAAATATTTATAAATTTCTTCTTTAATGTAAACAAATTTCTTCATAATATTTTCCTTTAATCTTTATTGTTACAATTTTATAACGAATAGTTTATTCGTTATTTTTCACTTACCTCATCTCTCGTCATTGCGAGCTTTAGCAAAGCAATCCAGTTAAAAAAAATCTTTTTTTAATAAAAATAACTTTCTGGATTGCTTCGTTCGCTATGCTCTCTCGCAATGACTGAAATCTTTCTATGTATCTTTCACACCTTATATTTTTGTAAGTCGCTCTTTTAAAAAAACTAATTTCTAGTCAAAACAATAAATTTGTTTCTTTCTAATCAAAAAAATAATTAAAAACAAACAAATTGACGAGGATTATAGAATCCTCGTCACTCAAAATTTACTTTAATCCAATATATCCAACTTCTTCAACTATTTTTTGTCCTGCTGGACTTAAAACAAAATCTATATATTTTTTAACAGATCCTTTAGGAGCTCCATTTGTATACATAAATAAAGCTCTAGACAAAGGATATTTAGAACTTAAAATATTTTCTTTTGAACATTTAATATTATTAACTGTTATTACTTTTACATTCCCTTTTGCATAAGCAACACCCACATATCCAATAGCACCAGGAGTTTTTTCTATTATAGAGAATACTCCTTTATTTGATGCTTCTAACAATGCGAAAGGTGCTACTTTTAAATCTCCTAAAACTAAATGTCCAAACGCTTCATATGTTCCACTAGCTGTATCTCTTGAAATAACAACTATTTTTTGATCTTTTCCACCTAAATTTTTCCAATTTGTAATTTGTCCTGTATAAATTCCTCTCAATTGTTCTATAGATAAATTTTTAATAGAATTATTTTTGTTAATGATAACAGCAATTCCATCCATTGCAATAATATTAGCTTTTGGGCTAACTCCCTTACTTTTTGCTTTTTCTATTTCAGAAGGTTTCATTTCTCTGGAACAATTAGCAATATCACATCTTCCTTCTATAAGTGCTGATACTCCTACTCCAGACCCTCCACCTCTTACAGAAATATCTGTATCTTTATTTAAATCCATAAATTTTTCTGATGTAGCTTGAGCTATTGGAAGAACTGTTGTTGATCCAACCATTGTTACTTCATCATAAGCTAATAATAAGTTGATTCCACATAATGCAATCAATAAACTTGAAACAATTTTTTTTATACTCATTTTATAAAATTTCTCCTATTTTAAAATTTAATATTAATATCTGCTTGAACTAGATCTTTTTTATTGTCTTTACCTATATTCCCAATAGAATAATAATCCACACCTAGAGATACATTATTTGTTAATCCTAAATTTAAAATCATTTCCATTCCTTGGTTATCTGTTTTTCCACCTAAAGTATCTGAATCTGGAAAAATATCTAACCATGCATCTTTTTGAAGTTCTCTATACATAGCTTTAATTTCCCAATCTCCA
This sequence comes from uncultured Elusimicrobiaceae bacterium, assembly GCA_964421155.1. Lineage (GTDB taxonomy): Bacteria > RUG730 > RUG730 > RUG730 > RUG730 > CAYQVV01. The sequence continues at coordinate 11,862 of CAYQVV010000003.1, read as the reverse complement.
AATTCTTTTATTTTTTTAGATCCAACTTGTACCCCACCTAAAAATCCTTTATTTGCATCATCTGGATCTGGATTTATTACACCCTCAGCAAAAAATCCAATTTTTGGAAGTAAAATATCATAGAAATTTATTTCTGTTCCAACTGAATAACAATTATAATCATATTTCAAATTTCCTGAATTTGTATTAGATAATACAGAATAAGGCAAAGAATTTCCTTTCAATTTACTAAAATAATACATAGATGGCGCCAATTTAAAATCTGCATTCTCTGATATTTTCAAAGTTACTACTGGTTGAAAAACAAACATAGAAATATTGTCTCTTCCATTCAGCTCATCTAAAAATAAATATCCACTGTTAAATGTAATGTTAGAGTTTCCTAATTTTAGATCTTTACTAATGCCAAAACCTTCTAAATTAATATCTCCATCCCACATCAAATCTGATGGAGTCCAAATAATATTTTTATTTTCAAATTTTCCTGCATATACATTTCCAAATATTGGGCATGTATATTGTGCATAAGCATAATCTAAATAAATATTTTTTGGTTCAAAACCATTTTCCAAAGTTTGGTTTGTAGATCTTGGATCTTGACCTCCAGTAGCTATCCCAAATTTTATCATTAAATTATCTGAAACATTTGCATCACCCTTTAATCTAAATCTCATCCTTGTTCTATCTCTGTAATAAATTTTACCATTACTATCTTTTTTTTCTTCTGTTTGATATCTTAATCTATAATCTCCATAAAACTTAATAAAAGCTTTTTTCTTTTCTGAATCACTCATTATTTCTTTCTTTTCATTTTCTGTAATAATACCCTTACTAATCAATTTGTTCAAAAGCAAATCTACATTATCCAATCCTTTTGCATTCAAAAATGCCATACTCAAAAAAATAATAATAAATTGAAAAATAAAAAATATCTTTCTCATTAAATATCCTCTTTTAATTTTAAATTAAATTGATAACATTGAGCTCTAACATTACCAATTTAAACTAAGTATAAAAAAAGTTTATCAATTTAAAATAAATTTTTTGTTAATTTTTTGTTAATTTTTTTGATTTATTTTTGATTTATTTAGATAATTTATTGAAATTTAAATAGCAAAATTTTTAAAATCTTGCTCTGATAATTCTCTTTTACAAAATTTAATATTTTTAGTTTCAAATTTTTTCTTTAAAGAATCATTTTCACTTATAACCAAAATTTTTATATCTCTATTTTTTAATTTTATTTGCCTTATATAATCATAAAGTTTTCTTTCATCATTGTCTTCCATAAAATCAATGACAATAACATCCCTATCTTGACAGTTTTTAGTAGATTCACAAAATGAATCACTAAAAGAAAACTCTATATTTGAAAATTTATTTTTTTTATAATAATCATTTTTTGTTATAAACAATACATCTAAAGGCAATAATGTTTTATAATTGCAATCAAAACTATCTAGAATAGTTGTAATATAAATTTGTCTATCTTCATAATTTTTTAAATATCTCATTGCTTTTCTTGATCTAAGTAATAAAATATCATGAATATCATCTATTTTATCATAATTTATATTTGTAGAGTAAAAACTGCTTATGCCTATATGTAAAGTAATATCTTTATTATATTTTTTAGCTAATTCTAAAACTCCAGGAGATGTTTTTATTGCAGATAAAATCTTATATGCAATTATAGAAATATCATCTATATTTTTTATATTTAAAATCAATATCAATTTCTTTTTTGAATATCTCAATATTTTATCAACAGGTCTTATAACATCTTGAATAGTATTTAAAACAATATCTAATACTTCATCTTTTACCCTAAATCCATACTCTGATAAAAACCATTGTAATTCTTTAATTTCAATCAAAAAATATGATAAAATTTGATTAGTAGCTATTATTTGTTTTATTTCTTTTTTAAAAATATTTTCTAAATATATATTGTTTTTTAGATAAACTTTTTTGTCCTCTTCTGTTTTTTTCCAAATTATAGCATTATTCATAAGCATTTCTATTTTATCTCGCAAAAACAAAAATAAAAAAGGATCTTCATTAACAAAAGAATTATTATAAATCTTTTTGTTTATAAAAATAAAACCTATTAAATAAGTATCAAAAATAGGAATAATAATATCTATATTTGAATCTTTTAAAAAATTATAAAAATCTATAAAAGATTCATTATCTATATCTAGATTAATATTTCTAAAAAAAATTATTTCATTTTTCAAACTTAAATAATTTATCAAAAAATCCGATTTTTGAAATTTTTCTGGATATTTACTATCTTTTATCTCATAAAATTTTTTATAATTCTTGTGTTTTTTATCATATAAATAAATAACTGTATTTTCTGTTCCAAACCATCTATTAATCAAAGAAATTAATTGTCTAACAAAATCTCTAAAATTTTGATAAATATTTATATGTTTAATACTAGTCAAAAAATCATTTTGTGATGTATTATAATATTTAAAATTATTATATGTTATTAAAAAATTATTATAAATTTTTTCATTAAGAGTATCTAAAACTTTAGAAATACAAAAAATCTCATAGTTATAAAAAAGTCTACCATTTATTTTCCCTGAAAAAGTCAGAATACCTAACAACTTGTCATTAAAAAAAATAGGGAAAACTAACTCACAATCATTATTTTTAAAAAAATTAATTAAAAGTATAGATGATTTTAACTCTTCAGATTGGAACAAAATCTTTTGCTTATAAATATATTTTTTTGTCTTTAATAATTCTTTTATTAAAACTGAATTTTCCAGAAACTCTTTTTCTTTTATATCAATATTTTCACAATAGCTTGAAGCGAAAAGAATATATTTATTTTTTTCTATATCTAGATTATAATAAGAAACTTCTTTCAAACTCAAAGCTGTTCTTAAATCTAAAAGAAGTATATCTAAAACATCTTTCAAGTCCATATTTTTATTTTTTAAAATTTTTTTTCTTATTTCAAATAAATTTTTTATAATATTCAAATATTTTTTTAAAAAAATTTTTTTCAATGAAAATATCAAGGGTTTATTAAAAAATATAAAAAAAATTAATAAACCAAAAATTTCACTAAAAATCAAAAAAACATAGTTATTTCTAAAAAAATACGAAATCAAAAAAACATAAATAAAAAATATAAAATAATAAAATAGATTCATAAAAAAAACTCGCCAATTAAAATCTATTTCTGTAAGGTTATTAAATAAAATTAAAAAAAATATATATAATATAAAAATTGTAATGGAAAAAACATATATAAATAAACATTTAAAACTATTAAAAAATAATAATTTTAAAATTGTAGGAAAAAAAATAAATATAATACTTGCAGTATATAAATTTGAATTTTTTTTAAAAGAAAAATATTTTAAATTTTTTTTCATTGAGAGTTTATAAAAAATATAAAAATTTAATCCAAAAACTACCCAAATCCAAAAAAAATAAAGCCAAATTATAGCTGAATTATTTAAGATTATTTTAAAATAAAGAATTATAATTCCTATAATAAAAGAAAAAAAGTATGAACTTAAAAGAAACTCTTTTTTAATTTTTTTTTGATAAGTAAAAGAAATTATTAAAGATAAATAGCTATTGTAAAAAAATATACTACCAAAATATGATAAATCTAAAAATATTTTATTTTTTGTAGATAAAAATAAAATATAAAGAGAAATTAAACTACAAAAAAATACCATAAAACTAACAAAATATTGTTTAAAAAAATTTTGTTTTTTAACTTTTAAAATTACTAATGCAAGCAAAAATATATTAAAAATAAAAAATATAAATAAAAATAATATCATTAAAAATCCTATATTTTGTTAATAATTTTTATTATTCTATATAGCTAGCACAAGAATCATCTGTTTCCCAAACATTTACTCTTTTAACTTTAACTCTATTATTATTTAAAGATAAAGATTCATTCAATTTCTTATAAATATAAAATGATATATTTTCACAAGAAGGATTTAACTTTATAAAAAATTCTTTTTCATTTAATAAATAATGATCTAATTCATTTAAAATATGATTCAGTTTTTCTTTAAGTTCTTTAAAATCTACCAATAATCCAATATTATTTAAATCATTACCACAAATAACTACTTCTACTTTCCAATTATGTCCATGTAAATTTTCACATTTTCCATTGTATTCCCTTAAAAAATGTGCAGACGAAAACTTAGATTTTACTTTTAACTCAAACATATTTTCAATCACTCCAAAAATTTTATTATAGTTTTATTCCCAAAACATTTAACATTCATATAATTAATTAAAAAATTATCCTTTATATTTAAATTAAACTTTAACGAGTTAAAAAGAATCCTAAAGCCATCCAAAAATTTACTTTTTTGAAAATAAGCTGTCTTTTTTTGAAAAGCATATTCTGATAAATATTCTTTATCTGTAAAAGAGATCATTTTTTTATCTATTAAAATATTTATGCTGTCTAAATCATATTTAAAAAAAAGATTTAATTTTGAATTATTATATAACAGATTTAACACAAAAATTTTTTTATTCAAGCTGTCTTCTAAAATAAATAATTTTTTTATATTCTTATTGTATAAATTTATTTTCAAATTTGATTTATCTAAAATATCTATAAACAAATTCAATTTAATAAATTGCTCATATAATTTTGCATTATTTATAATATTACTTTTTAAATCAAAATATGAAATATTCAAACTTTTTATATTATTTATATCTTCTTTTGAAATATCAAAAAATATTTCTGGAACATTTTTATTTTTTTTAGATAATGAAAATTTTTTAAATTTATCAAAAGAAGCATTATCCAAATATTGATTTTCAAAAAATTCTTTATAAAGAAAAAAAATATCTGGATTATCCAAAAAATTATTGAATATTAATTTATTTATTTTTTGAATACCATTTAATCTAAAAAAATTGATATCACTGTGAAAATTTATAAATCTTAAATTTATTGGAGTAAAATCTAATTTTTTGACATTCCATAAAAAAATTTTTTGTTTAGCTGGAGTTTGAAAATAAACATAATTACCATAATTATTTTGAAAAAATTTAATATTTAAAGCCTCTCTATTTCTAAGAAAAAGTGCCAAACAATAAGCAGTAATAAGAATTATTAAAAAGAAAATTAATAAATTTTTAAAATTTATTAATTTAAAAAGAAAATTTTTTATTAATAAAAAATATTTATGCAATTTAAATTTATTTTTTTTATTTATAAATAAAAAAAAGATAAAAATAAAAAAAAGATATATAAATATAAACCAGTAAAGATTCATTGAAAAATTAAAATCTATAGTAGAAAATTTATAAATAACATTATTCAAATATTTAATAAAAATTTTATTAAATATAATTATACACATTTTGAAATATTTAAAATATAAACTTATAAAAATATGCTCTAAGAAATATATATTTACAAAAAAAATAATAAAAGAAATTTGAAAAATAAAAAAAAATAGAAAAAACAATGGAAAAAGTAAAACTATTAATGAAATACAAAAATATTCTCCATAAATTATAGATAAAGGCAATAAAACACAAATACAAATAAGTATCCAGCTTATAAATAAATATCTAATTATAGGGTTAATATTTTTAAATCGTAAATTTATAATTGGATAATATTTATCAAGAAAATTTATGAATAATATCCACAAAAAAATAAAAATAAAAAAAATAAATTTAATATTAAAAATATTTAATTTTAAATTTATTGTCTGCCAGTTTATTAAATAAAAAAAACAAAATAATAAAAATAAACAAAAATATCCCCAAAATTTCCAACCCTTTACTTTTTTACATAAAAAATTATCAAAAATTTCTGTAAAAAAAATAAAAACAAAAGATATAGAACAAAAATATATCCACCACCTATCAGAAAAAATAAAATAATTTTTTAAAATAAAGATAGAAAAAACTGTTTCTATACTAAATGCTAAAAAAAAAGCCCTTTCTTTAGATAAATTAAATATATTAGAAAAAAATAAAAAAAATAAAACCATACATATAGCATTAAGTATTATTGGAGAAAAAAAATGAAAACACCCAAACATAAAAAGAAAAATTCCAGATATCAAAAAAAATAAAAATTTTGTAAAAAGTCCTATTTTTTTATAAAAAATCAATGGAATAAAACACAAAAACCAAATATAAAATTTAGATTCTATAATCAAAAAAATAGGATTGTAAAAAAATTTATTTATCTGTAAAATTTCTGGTAAATCTTTTTTTTCTCCAAACATAACCCATTTTGTAAAACCAAACTCACTTTTAAATCTCTGCTGGGATTTTTTGTTAAAAAAATTAATAGATCTATCTCTAATTTTTGTTATAAAAAAAGAAATCCAAGAATTATATATATTTTCATATTTTTTAGAATCCTTAACATTATCTAATGTCCAAAAAATATCTTGTTCAAATCCCAAATTATTAATAAAAAATCTTTCACTTTCATCTAATTTTCTAACAAAAGCTTTCATTTCATAGAAATTTTTATATTCCGGAAGAATATCAAAATCTATTTTTTCTGCAACAACTAAAAATTTCAAATTCTTATATTTTTCATTTTTAATAAATTTTTTTATATTCTTATTCTCAAAAAAAACTTTTGAAAAAAAATTATCATCTTTATGATTATCAAATTCATCTATTTTTTTTATGTCTACTGGCGTAAATTCAAAAACTACTTTATTATCTATAAAAATAGGATTGTTATTTATATATCCCCTGAAATATAATGATTTATTTTTCTTTGATTTTAATAAAGATTCTTTTTTAACTTTATTATTTATTTTATATTCAAAAAACAATTCATTTTTTTGTTTTAGTAACGAAGTTTTATAAAAAAATGAATGAATAAAAAAGCCAAATATAAAAAACGATAAAAAAGTAATTATGGAAAATATTCTATTAAAAAATAACAATTTAACACTAAATTTACTTTTTATTTTTATGGATAAAATTATCTTGATTATTAAAATAGAAAAAAAAGAAACAATTAATAAATAGTCAAAAAAATTAAAACTATTTAAAAAATTTAAATTATTTGGATTAAAAAATTGGGCAAAATCAAAAATCTTTAATGAGTCTATAAAATTTTTAAACAAAAATTTTATACTTATATTTATATAAAAAATTGTAGAAAAAATAAATCCTAAAATAAAAACAAAAATATTTTTTATAAAAAAATCAAATAAATATAAATAAATATTAAAATAGAAAGAAATTTTTTTAAAATTTCTTTCTATAAATAAATTTATATTATTATAAACTTTAAAAGTTATATCTTTTATTGTGGAATTAACAAGTTTCATTTATTTTTTCAATATATCTATAAATTGCCAACATTTCTACTTTAGGGATATTAAAAAAAGTCAATATAGTCAAAAATTTTGTTCCAAATTTTTCTTGTCTTACTATTTTACCTTTTATATTTTTAAGTTTTTCCATCGCAGGCAAAACAAATGAAAAAAAATAAATATTATTATCTTCAATCTTTTCATCACACATAAAAGCCATTGCCCTAGAATTAATATTCAATATTTGACCCTTATATCCTTTTTCTGTTCCATCTATAAAAATTTCAATGTTATTTTCACTAATTGCTTGAGGTGCTGACATTAAATAAACTCCTTTTATTATAAAAAATCATTTTTAAAAATTTTTACTAATCTTTATTTCTGAATCAATCCCTTTTTTAAAAGCTCTGTTAAAAAGTATTCTATTCAGATTTTTTATCTCACAACTTTTCCTATAAAAATATGAAATTATAGGTTCTATACTGGCACTATAAAAACAAGATCTCTCACATAAATCTAACAAAATGCTTTCTTCCTCTATTTCCCAGTCCAAAGAATCAAAATCTTCTTTAATAACAAGAAAAGCTTTTTTTATCAAGTCTTTATATCCATAATCTTCCATAAAATTTATAACTTCTTCTTCATGTAAATTTTTCAAATTTATCCAATTATCTATATTTATAAATCCATTTTTTATATAAAGAGTATCCTTATTTTCAAAATCTTTCAAAAAAATTTTTAAGTTATAAAAATCTATATTTTTTTTCCAAAAATCTGCTAAAAAGTCATTATTTTCAATAGTAGCAATTTTAATTCTAAAATCAAAAAGCATTCTATCCAGCATAAAATCAAAATCTAAAGGAGCAAGTGTAGTTTTATCATTTTTAACAATATCAAAAATATCAGACAATATTATATTTTTTTCATCTAATATTTCAAAAATAAAATTTTCATTTTTTATATAATCTTCAATTTTTTTTAATCCAATAAAACCTATATCTAAAAATTTATTTCCAAAATCATTATTTCCAAATATTTTTTGTTTATAAAATAACTTCAAATTATAAAAATCAAACTCATACAAAAACGATTTCTTTAAATTAATATCTTCATCTTTAAAAAATGAAACAGTTTCTAAATATAAATTTTTCAAATTTTCTGAATAAACTTTAGAAATATTTTCTAACATTTCATTAGAATTAATATCTTTATATCCTAAATTTAATCTTGTCAATTCAACCCAAACATCTCTCAAAGTCAAAAAACCTAAAATTCTATCATAATCTGTTTTTTTTAATAATTCGCTTTCTTTAGCTCTAATAATTCCGATCTGATAATCATACATAAGTTAACTCTCCATAAAATTAGAGTCTATCCAAATATTCCTGCAACATAAGTTCAGCAGAATATTTATCTATTTCACCTTTATATTTCTTTATATTTCTTCCCATTTCACGAAAAATTCTTTCAACTTCTTTTGTGGTCATTGCTTCGTCTATAAAATCTATTTCCACTTTAAATTTATCTTTTAAATATTCAGAAAATTTTAAAGATAAAACACCAATTTCTCCGATCTCTTCATTAGTTTTATTAGAAATGCCAAGCAAAATTTTATCTATATTATAAAATTCAAATATATTATTTATCTCTTTTTTTAATCCTTCTAATCCAATAACTACTTTATATGCCCTTGCAATTTTTTTAGTTTCATCGCTAATTGCAATTCCAGTTCTAACTAAACCATAATCAAGAGCCAAAATTCTCCCCACTATTCTCATTTCCTTCTAAAATAAATTTTATATCTAATATCAACTTTTCAAATAAAAATTTAGAATTATTACTTGCAAAACCTTGTCCTGTTTTCATAAAAAAATCTGCCTCAATAATAACATTAAATATTTTATTCAATTTTTCAAAATCAAATGATATTGCTTGTTTATGAAAATTTGGATCTAAAAAATATAATATACCTAAAAATTTTTGAGCATCTGCTGAAGAAATACCTTCACTAATCATTGTCAAATATTTAGATATTTTTATAAACCTCTCTGTTATTGTATAAAATAATAATTGAGGAGCTTTTAATTCTTTTGGAGATAAATTATTCAAAAACTTTATAGCTCCACTGAAATCTTTTTTAGTTATCTTTATCGCCCATTCATATAAATCGTGATTCTGAGTTTTTACGACATTTTCTTTTATATCTGTTAAAGAAATATGATTTTTATCCCCGACAAAATCTAAAATTTTTTGAATTTCTTCATCTAGAGTAGATGGATTTGTTTCTATCAATTCTGCTAATACTGAACTAGCTTCATAATCAATATTTTTGCCTTTTTTAGAAAAAATGTCAATAATAATTTTAAGCAAATCTTTATATTGATATTGCCAAAACACTTCTATTTGAACAAAATCTTTATTGGAATCTAAAACTTTATGCCAAGATTCTCTCTTATCTTGCCTCTCATTTGCATCCAAAATCAAACAAGTCATACTTGCAGGATTATTGGAATATTCAGAAAAAATCATTTTTTGCTTTGACGAATAATTTTCAAAATTTTTTAGAATAATCAATCTTTTATCACTACAAAATGGCATTGTTTCTGCAATTTCTATAACCTTTTTAGGTTCTATATCATCTGCATACAAAAGATCAAAATTAAACTCATTTATTTCAGACAGAACTGTTTTTTTTATTTCTTCTATTTTTTGGTTTTTAGAATGTTGGTTCTGCCCACTAAATAAATATATTGAAAAAATTTTTCTATTTGTTATATTTTTTTTGTCTGACATAATATTAATTAAATATTAAATTCTCCTTCATTCCACACAATTCTACCATTGACGATTGTAGTGTCAACCACTCCTTGTAACTCCCAGTCAAAAAACGGAGTATTTGAACTTTTAGAAGCTATATTATCCCCAACTCTAAATTTTTTATTTGGATCAAAAATAATAACATCTGCAAAATTCCCCACATTAAGGTTTCCTCTATCTTCTAATCTAATAATTTTTGCAGGATTAGCAGTCAATTTTTTTAAAACAAAACTAATATCCATTTTTTCTTTTAAAACTAATTGTGTATAAGAAAGAGCTAATTCTGTTTCCAATCCAATTATTCCAAAAGGTGCAAGATCAAATTCTCTATTTTTTTCTTCTGATGTATGAGGAGCATGATCTGATGCTATACAATCTATAGTTCCATCTTTTAATCCTTCAATTATAGCTTTAATATCTTGCTTTGTTCTAAGAGGAGGATTCATTTTTGCATTTGTGTTGTATCCCAAAACTGCTTCTTCTGTTAATGTAAAATAATGTGGAGCAGTCTCACAAGTAATATTAACTCCTCTTCTCTTTGCATCTCTAATTAGATTTACAGATCCTTTTGTGCTAATATGAGCTATATGTAAATGCCCGCCAGTCCTTTCTGCTAAAATTATATCTCTTGCAACCATAACTTCTTCTGCAGCAGGTGAAATCCCAGCAAGTCCAAGCCTCATAGAAATTTCGCCCTCATTCATAACCCCATTATTTACAAGATTTAAATCTTCACAATGAGAAATTACTGGTATATCAAAAATTTTACAATATTCTAAAACTTTATACATTATAAAAGAATCCATTACTGGTCTACCATCATCTGAAACAGCAATTATTCCGCCGTCTATAAGAGTCCCAATTTCACAAATCTCTTTTCCTTCTTGTTTTTTTGTAATACAACCTATTGGATAAACATTTACTATTGCCTCTTTTTCAGACTTTAAAATAACATATTCAATAGAAGGCAGATTATCTAAAACCGGATTTGTATTTGGCATACAACAAATAGAAGTTACTCCTCCTTTTGCAGCTGAATAGCTACCTGTTGCAATTGTCTCTTTCCCTTCAAATCCGGGCTCTCTTAAATGAGTATGAATATCTATAAGCCCTGGAAAAACAAATTTATCTGTTGCATCAATTATTCGGACATTTTTATCTGTAACTTTTAAGTTTTTACCTATTTTTTTAATTTTATCGTTCATTATATAAATATCACAAATTCTATCAAATTTTCTAGCTGGATCTAAAATCCTTCCATTTTTTATCAAAATTTTCATTAATTTTTACTCCTACAGTAAAAAATTTTAAAGGCAAGCCTTTTTAAAAGCAAACTTAAAAAAAAACGATAGTTTTAATTTATGTTTTCATTCCTATAAAGCGACAATAAATATAATATAGACATCCTAATTGCAATGCCATTTGTAACTTGTTCATTTATAACTGAATTTGGCATATCCGCGACCTCAGAAGATATTTCTATTCCTCTATTCATTGGTCCCGGATGCATAATCAAAACATCTGGATTTGATTTTTTTAAAGATTCTTTTGTGACTTTATAAAGTTTTGTATATTCTCTTAATGATGGAAACAAATTTTGAGTTTGTCTTTCTAATTGAATTCTTAAAATATTTACAATGTCTGCATCTTTCAAAGCTTTTTTAAGTTCATATTCCACCTTAACTCCCAGATTTGTTATTGTATCTGGAATTAATGTAGATGG
>CAYQVV010000002.1:12066-38506 GCA_964421155.1 uncultured Elusimicrobiaceae bacterium | reverse complement strand
TTTGTTGTTAAAGAAAGATCCATTTTTGATGTCAATAAAGTTAAAAGATCTCAAGAAAAAATTTTTAATTTAGGTTTTTTTAAGGATGTTCAAATAGAAATGGAGCCTTCAGCAGAAGATAGTTTAGATTTAATTTTTAAAGTTGAAGAACAACCTACAGGTATAGCTACAGTCGGTGGAGGATATAGTTCAGAAGATGGAGTTATAGGAAACTTGCAGTTTACTAAAAATAATCTTTTTGGAAGAGGGCAAAAGATAAATTTATTGTGGGAGTTTGGAAAAACCAAACAAAATTATCAAATTAATTTTACTGATCCATATATTTTTAAAAGTAATATAGCTTTTGGTGCAGATGTTTTTAATATGAAAAGAGATAGAGATTATGTATATACAACTGATTCAGGGATTTCAAAAACTGATGTTTATACGGAGCAACATAAAGGAGGAGCTATAAAGTTTGGAAGGAAAATTTTTGAAAATAGTAATGTAAATATATCATATGGTTTTGATAGAGTAGAGATTACAGATGTTGATGAAGATTCTTCTGAAAAGCATAAGGCTTTGCAAGACGAAGCAGATAAAGGTATTCAGGATACAAGTAGCATAACAGCAACTATTTCTAGAGATACCAGAGATAATATTTATTATACAAAACGAGGAAATTATGAAAAATTATCTGTTAAAACAGCTGGAACAATATTAGGTGGAGATAATGATTTTGTAAAAATTTTAACAAATGGAAGTCAATTTATTCCTCTATTTTGGGAATTTGTTCTAGCTTTTAATGTTGATGCAGGAGTAATTAAAGAAATATCAGATTCAGAAACAGTTCCTATTTATGAACGATTTTATGTAGGAGGTGCTGAAAGTGTTAGAGGATACGATTATAGAGGAGATATAGGTCCTGAAGATGGAGGAAATTACAAATTAGTTTATAATGTTGAATATAAATTTCCAATAGTTAGAGAAAAAAAACAGACAATATTACAAGGAGTTTTCTTTTTTGATGTAGGTGGTAGCTGGTCAAGTCAAGATAATATAAGACTAGATATTGGGCAAGAAGAAAATCAAATGAAATCTGGTTTTGGTTTTGGTATTAGATTTACTACTCCGGTTTTCCCTATAAGGCTTGATTGGGGATATGGATTAAATAAAAAAGATGGAGACAAACCTTCACAATTTTATTTTACAATAGGGCAATTATTTTAGTAAAATGATAAAAAAATAAAAGCGAGAGAGTTAATGAAAAAAATATTTATTTGTCTTTTTATGTTTATTTGTTTTCCAATTTGTTTACAAGCAGTAGTTTTATCAACAGAAAAAAATGGTGTAGTAGACATTGAAAAAGTTTTTGAAAATTTTAATAGAACTCAAGAAAGAAGAGAAGATTCTGCTAATAAAAAAGACCAATATAAAAAAAGTTTGATATATAAGCAAAAGAAACTTTCTATTTTAATAGATCAATATAACATTTTAGTTTCATCTATTAATTATTTGAATAAAGAGGCTGGGAAAGAAGAAATTATTCCATTAATAGACAAAGAAAGTGATTTTAGTTTTTTAATTACACCTACGAAAGCAGTTGAAATAACGCAGAAAACAGAAGAAGAAATTAAAATGGCTAAAGAAATAGAAGATTTGGAAAAGAAAGCCTTAAATTTAGAAACAATAGATAATATGTTGAAAGAAAAAGATAATATTTTAGAACAAATAGAAAAAGCTAAAAATGATTTTTTTGAATATAAAGATAAGACAAGAATAGATATAGAGAAATTGGAGCAGCAATATTTATATGACCTTTTGGATGAAATATATTTAAAAGTTTCATTTATTGCTCAAAAATATGGATATAATGTGCTTTTTGATAAAAAAGATTTAGTTTTTTCAGAAAAATATTATGATTTGACAGATTTAATAATTTTAGAAATAAATAAAGATTCAAATATATAAAAAAATAGGAGGATTTTATGGCAAAATTTCAATGTACAATTTGTGGGTATATTTATGATCCAGCAGAAAATGATAATGTAGCTTTTGAAAATTTACCAGAAGATTGGACTTGTCCAGAATGTGGTGTTGGGAAAGATATGTTTGAGGAAGTGAAATAATTTAATCTTAGAATTTGAGATTTAATTTAGAGAGTAATTTTTTTAATTTTACTCTCTATTTTTTTATTTTTATGCAAGGAGAAATATAAATTTTGATAGAGCAAATTTTAACAAAGGCAGTTGCAATTGTTTGGGGAACACCACTGCTCATTTTGTTATTTGGAACACATATTTTTTTTACATTTAGATTGGGATTTATTCAAAAATATATTTTTAAAGCTATTAAATTAACATTTAAAAAATCAGCCAATCTTGAGGGTGAGATTAGTCCTTTTGGGGCTTTGTCAACATCAATTGCAGCAACTGTGGGAACTGGGAATATTATTGGAGTATCAACTGCTGTTGCAACAGGTGGTCCAGGTGCAGTTTTTTGGCTTTGGATTATGGGTGTTTTTGGTATAGCTACCAATTTTAGCGAAGTACTTTTGTCTGTTAAATATCGTATCAAGAAAAATGGACAAATGGTTGGTGGGGCAATGTATATAATAGAGCAAGCTATGGGGCAAAAATGGCTTGCTATTTTATTTGCAATTTTTACGATAATAGCTTCTTTTGGTATTGGAAATACTGTTCAATCAAATTCTATCGCTATGTTAAACAAAGAGGTTTTTAATCTTCCATTTTGGGTAACAGGACTTGCTTTATCAATATTTACAGCTTTGGTAATTTTGGGTGGGATAAAATCAATTGCAAAAACTTGCGAATTTCTTGTGCCATTTATGGCTATTTTTTATATTTTAGCATGCATTGTTTTGCTTGTAATAAATTTTACAAATATTCCAAGCACAATTTTTTTAATTTTGAAATCAGCTTTTTCAGGGCATGCTGTTTTGGGCGGTTTTGCAGGAGCAACAATAAGTCAAGCTATGAAAAGTGGAATTTCTAGAGGATTATTTTCTAATGAGGCAGGGATGGGAAGTACAGCAATAATTGCTGCAGCTTCAAAAACCAAAAATCCAGTTAGACAAGCATTGATTTCTTCATCTATGGTTTTTTGGGATACAGTTATAATTTCTGCACTTACTGGAATTGTTGTAGTTAATTCTGGTATCTGGACAAGTGGCCTTGTTGGTCCTAGTTTGTCAAAATCTGTATTTGATACTATTCCAACCATTGGACCGATAGTTTTGACTGTTGGGCTGTTGACTTTTATAGCATCAACACTTATTGGATGGTCTTATTATGGCGAGAGAGCTATGGAATATTTGTTTGGGATAAAATCTATTTTTTGGTACAGAATTGGGTGGGTTGTTGCTGCATTTATTGGTTCAGTTACAACACTCAAGGTCGTTTGGACTTTTGCAGATATTGCAAATGCTTGTATGGCAATTCCAAATTTAATATCTTTAATTTTTTTAAGAAATATTGTAAAAGAAGATACAAAAATTTTTTTTGGAAGAATGAAAAATATAAAGAGGTTTAGAAAACAAAATGAAAGCAAAACAAATTAAAGAAAATATTTATTGGGTAGGAGGAATTGATTGGGATCTTAGAGAATTTCATGGATACAATACTCCTTCTGGTTCATCATATAATTCTTATTTATTAATTGACGAAAAAATTGTCTTAGTTGATACTGTAAAAGAGCATAAATTTGAAGAAATGCTTTCTAGAATTAAATCAATAATAGATCCATTAAGAATAGATTATATAGTTATAAACCATGTTGAAATGGATCATTCTGGATCTATTTTAAAAATTTTAGAATATGCAAAAAATGCAAAAATAATTTCAAATAAAATGGGAATATCTGGATTAAAAAAACATTTTGATATTCCAAATAATTTAGAATTTATAGAAGTTAAGACAGGAGATAAATTTAACATTGGGTCAAAGAATTTGGAATTTGTTCAGATGCAAATGGTTCATTGGCCTGATTCTATGGCAACATATATTGCAGAGGATAAAGTTTTATTTCCAAATGATGCATTTGGTCAACATTTGGCAAGTAATAAAATATTTGATTATGAAGTAGATAGAGATCTTTTGTTTAGAGAAGCAAAAAGTTATTATGCTAATATTGTTTTGTGCTATGGCTCTCAAGTTCAAAAAGCATATGCAGATTTGTCAAAATTAGATTTTGAAATTATTTGTCCAAGCCACGGGATAATGTGGACAAAAGATAATTTTATGTCTGATATATTAAAAAATTATGTTGATTGGTCTCAAA
Organism: uncultured Elusimicrobiaceae bacterium; assembly: GCA_964421155.1. Classification (GTDB taxonomy): domain Bacteria; phylum RUG730; class RUG730; order RUG730; family RUG730; genus CAYQVV01. Next base: position 34,228 of record CAYQVV010000002.1, on the reverse strand, counting down.
ATATAACTCAAAGAAAAGTATTAGTTGTTTTTGATACTATGTGGCATTCTACTGAAAAAATAGCATATTCAATTTATGAAGCTTTTGAAGAGAAAAATTTTAAGATTGCTATGTGCAATTTAAATACAAATCATATATCTGCTGTTATGACTGAACTTATAGATGCAGAATATATTTGTGTTGGATCCCCAACATTAAATAATAATATGTTGCCTACAGTTTCAGCATTTTTGACATATATGAAAGGGCTTGCCCCAAAAAATAGAAAATATATTGCTTTCGGGTCTTTTGGCTGGGGAGGACAAAGTGTAGGCCAAGTTTCTGAAGTTTTGGAAAAATGTGGATTTGAAAAAGTTTTAGATGATATAAAAGTTAATTATATTCCTAGAGAAGAAGATTTACTTAATATAAAAAATAAAGTGTTGGAAATTTTAAAATAAATAGTTTAATTTTTATTTTTATGGAGATAAATAAATGTTTAGATTTATGGTAAAGTCAAAAATTGAGAAAGTTTATATTTCAGATGTAAATTTGGAGTATAGAGGTAGTATTGGAATAGATTTAGATTGGATAGAACAAGCAAATCTATTAGTTGGAGAAAAAGTTCAAGTTGTGAATTTGAATAATGGAGAAAGGCTAGAAACATATATAGTTGAAGCTCCTAGAGGTAGTAGACAGATTCAGTTATTTGGTCCAGCTGCAAGAAAAGGGATGATCGGTGACAGAGTGACAATCATATCTTACATGATGGTTGATGACAAAGAAGCAAAACATTTTCAGCCAAAAGTTGTGAGTGGGGAGTAATATTTAGTTTTTAAATTTTTATAAAATAAGGAAAGTAAATGAATAATTTAGAATTACTAGATTTGTCTTTTATGGAACTTTTGATAAAAGCAGATGCTATTCGTAGAAAATTTATAAAAGATAATGTAGAAGTATGTTCTATTTTGAATGCAAAATCTGGGAAGTGCAGTGAAGATTGTAAATATTGTGCACAGTCTGGATATCACAAAAGTGAATCCTTGATTTATCCTTTGAAAACAGAATCAGAAATCGTTAATGAAGCAATAATTGCAGAAAATAATGGTGCACAAAGATTTGGAATTGTTACAAGTGGAAATTCTTTGACGGATGCAGAAATAGATGTTATTTGCAATGCGACTGATATGATTATAAAAAAACACAAAATTAAAGTTTGTGGTTCTTTGGGAGATTTGACTATAGAGCAAATGAAAAAATTGAAATCTGCTGGAATGGATAGATATCACCACAATATAGAGACATCTAGATCTTTTTATCCACAAATAGTTACAACTCATACATTTGATGATAGAGTAAAAACTATTAAAAGAGCGCAAAGCCTTGGTTTTTCTATTTGTAGTGGCGGGATATTAGGGCTTGGAGAATCTTGGGAAGACAGATTGGAAATGGCGAATATTTTGAAAGAATTAAATGTAGAATCTGTTCCAATAAACATTTTGATTCCAGTAAAGGGAACAAAGTTAGAAAATAATCCTCCAATATCTTATATGGATATAGTCAAGACAGTAGCAATATTTAGAATAATTTTAGAAGATAAAACTGTTAGGTTTTGTGGTGGAAGAGAATTGAAATTAAAAGATTTTCAAGGTCTTGGATTTTTGGCTGGAGCAAATGGGCTTATGATTGGTGGATATTTGACTGTAGGCGGAAGAACTATAGAAGAAGATCAGAATTTAATAGAAGAGATAAAGAATTTATGGAATTCTTAGAAGCAATAAAGAATGAAATAAAAGAGTTAAAAGAAACAGAAAGTTATAGACAAATTTTTTCAATGCAAAATAGAGATGAAAATATGTTTATAAATATTTCTGGAAAAAATTATGTAGATTTTTCTTCAAATGATTATCTAAGTTTATCGAAACATCAAAAACTTATAAATTCGGCAATAAATTCAGCAAAAATTTATGGAATTGGTTCAGGAGGATCAAGACTTCTTGGCGGAGGTTTTGAGTTGCATTCTGAATTAGAAAAAAGGATTGCAAAATTTAAAAATAAAGAGTCAGCAATTTTTTTGAATTCTGGGTATCAAGCAAATGTAGGATTTGTTCAGACATTGTATAAAAAAGGCGATGTTGTTTTTTCAGATAAGCTAAATCATGCAAGTATTATAGATGGGCTTAGATTGTCAGGTATAGATTTTATAAGATTTAAGCATAATGATATTTTAGATTTAAAAATGCAACTGGAAAAGCATAGAAATAAATACAGAAATGTACTTGTTATGACAGAATCAGTTTTTAGTATGGATGGAGATATTGCAAACTTAAAAGATCTTGTAGATTTAAAAGAAAAATATAATTTTAAAATTTTTGTAGATGAAGCTCATGCAACTGGAATTTTTGGAGAACATGGGTCAGGGATTGTAGAGGAATTTGGATTAACTGAAAAAATAGATTTTGTGATGGGGACTTTTAGTAAAGCGTTAGGAAGTTTTGGTGCATATATAGCATGTGATGAAATTTATAAAGATTATTTTATAAATAAATGCAGGAGCTTTATTTTTTCAACTTCTTTGCCTTTGCCTGTTATTGCTGCAAATATAGTGGCAATTGAATTGATAAAATATGAGCCAAATAGACGACTTGAATTAAAGCAAAAATTTAGAAAATTTAGAGCAAAATTAGTTAATATGGGCTTCAATATTTTGGGAGATAGTCAGATTGTTCCCATAATATTTGGCGAAAATAAAGAAGCTGTTAAAATTTCAGATCAGTTAAAAAATTTAGGATATTGGGTAATGCCTATTAGATATCCTACAGTTCCAAGAAATCAAGCAAGAATAAGACTTTCTATAAATTTTAATCATAATGAAGATATTTTGGAAAAATTTTCAAAAGATTTATCGGAAATAGTTAAGTAAATTAATTTTTTATAATTGTTTTAAAGCAGGTATTCTAGCATTATAATTTATTGAAATATAAATATATTTGTTTTATTAAGTTTTTGAATTATAATATTTCATTGTTTATGAATTAAATTTATAGAGGGATTTTTTATGAAAAAAACTTTTGTTATGTTTTTGTGGCATAACCATCAACCATATTATAAAAATGATATAACTGGAAAATATATTTTGCCATGGGTGAGACTTCATGCAGTAAAAGATTATTACGATACTTTGGCTGTAGTTGAAAAATATCCCAAAGTTAAATTAAACTTTAATTTGGTTCCATCGCTTTTGCTTCAGATTAAAGATTATATAGAAAATGGAACTAGAGATGATTTTTTTTATGTATCTCAAAAGAATGCTCAAAATTTGACTAATGAAGAAAAGGTTTTTCTTTTGAAAAATTTTTTTATGTGTAATTGGGAAACAATGATAGATTCATATCCTAGATATAAAGTTTTATTAGATATTAGAGGAAGAGATAAAAGAAATGAAGATTTTACTCTTGAAAAGTTTTTGCAAGATAAAAAATTACAATCATTAGACATGAATTATTATAGGGATCTTCAGACTTGGTTTAATCTTACATGGATAGACCCATATTTTAGAGAATTGGATAATTTTAGATTTATAGATGATTTGGTAAAAAAAGGCGAAAACTTCACTGAGGAAGAAAAAAATTTAGTCTTAGAAATTCATATAGAAATAATGAAAATGGTATTGCCTAAATATAAAGAGTTGTTAAAAAATAAGCAAATAGAAATTTCTACTACACCTTTTTATCATCCTATTTTGCCTTTATTAGTTGATAATTCAATTGCAAAAATTTCTTCTCCTTATAAAAATTCTCCTAAAAATGTCTTTAAATATAAAGAAGATGCAATAGCTCAAATAAAAAATGGAATAGAATATTTTGAAAGTATTTTTGAGGAAAAGCCAAAAGGAATGTGGCCTTCAGAAGGATCTGTTTCTGATGATGTTTTGAATATATTTGCAGATTTGGGAATAAAATGGGTGGCTACAGATGAAGATGTTTTGTTTAATTCTTTAAAAAACATTCCATTTGATAGAAATAATTTATATTCTGGCTACAAATATAAAGATTTGGATTTGTCATTGTTTTTTAGAGATAAAAAATTGTCAGATTTAATAGGTTTTTCTTATTCAAAAATGGATCCTGTAGATGCAGTTAATAATTTTTTTTCTAACCTTGAAAATATAAGAAATAATATATCAGCTAATAATGAATCTGATAATATTATACCTATAATTTTGGATGGAGAGAATTGCTGGGAATATTTTAAAAATGATGGAAATGATTTTTTGAATGAATTATATAAAAGATTTCAAGAATCAAAGGATTTTGAAACAGTTAGAGTTTCTGATTTTATTGAAAAGCATAAGATAAATAGAAATATTGAAAATATTTTTCCTGCTTCATGGATAAATCATAATTTTGATATTTGGATTGGAGATGATGAAGATAATAGAGGATGGGATTTATTGCAGAAAACTAGAGAATTTTTGAAACAAATAGAAATAGATTTTGCCAATGGAGTAAGTAATAAATTTGTTACGAAAAAAACTTTAGAAAAAGCTTTGAATGAGATTTATATTGCAGAAGGGAGTGATTGGTTTTGGTGGTATGGAGAAGATCATAGTTCTGAGAATGATGCAGAATTTGATGAACTTTTCAGGCAACATTTAAAGAATGTTTATACTATTTTGGGAGAATATATTCCAGAAGAATATAATATTTCTGTTATTAAGGAAAATCAATATTTAGACTTGCAAAAAGATACTTCTTTTTCCGAACAAATAGCTCCAATTTTTCCATCAATAGATGGATCAGAATCTAATTTTCTTGAATGGTATAATGCAGGAGTATTTTTAACTGAAAAAAATAGTGGATCTATGCATCAAGTTAGTAAAGTTGTTAAAAAATTTTATTTTGGTTATGACGAAAATTATGAAAATTTTTATTTTAGGATAGATTTAAATAACTATAATAAAGACAGTAATATAATTTTTAGATTAGTATTTAAAAATTTTTTTGATTGTATAATTCAATTGTTGGGTGGCGAAGTTTATTGTAAAGTTTGCTCAGAGGAAAATTTAGATCATATTAATTTTTTATATGATTTATTAGACTTAAAAGGAGATATAAAGTTTAAAACATGCATAGAAATGCAACTGCCAACTAATATTTTATCAAATAATTTAAAAGATTATAATCCAGATTATATTAAAATATTAAAAGATATAGATAAAATAGAATTGAAGTTAAAAGTTTTGGGAGGGAATAAAAATATAGAAATAGAAGAATATCCTTTATATCAAAATAAAATTTTTATATATAACAAATTTTGTTTTTAATAAAAAAATTATTTTATATTTTTATAAATTATGCTAAACTGTTTTTTGTGAAATACATAAAAGACTATAAATTTATAGTTATAAGAGGTGGTATATGATACTTTTGATAATGCTGTCTTTAACATTAATGTGGTTTTTTTTAGATATAGCAAAAAAATTTTTTTCATATACACTAGAAACAGATACAAATTTTGTTAAAACATATGATGAAAATAATAAATCAAAATTTTTTATATTAAGTTTTTTATTTAGTTTCATAAGATCCGCATTGATAGTTTTCGTCTATGTTTTAATATATCCTTTTTTAGATAATGGATTTTTTATGAATGCCATTATTTTTTATTTTATAATTTTGTCTATAAAAATTATTCCAGATTTTATGTTTTTATTTCAAAAATTTAATATTTCTAAGAGAATTTTTGTTATAGAAATAATATCAAGTCTATTTGAATATGCAGTAGTTTCTTTTGTTTTATCTTTTTTAATGACTTAAAATGAGTTTAAATGATAAAATAACTATAAAAAATCGGTTTTATAATTCTAAAAAAATAAAGTCAAATTTTCATAAAATATCTATAAAATATAATAAAATAAAAAAATTTTTAAATATTGTTTAGGAGTTGTTTATTATGGGGATTTCAAGAGCGTTAATAAGTGTGTCAGATAAAACTGGACTAGAATTTTTCGTTAAAGAATTGGATAGATTAGGAATAGAAATAATTTCAACTGGTGGAACAAAAAAATATATTCAAAGCTTAGGGATAAAAGCAATCGATATTTCAGAATTTACTGGATTCCCAGAAATTTTAGATGGCAGAGTAAAAACTCTTCATCCCAAAGTTCATGGCGGTATTTTGTCTAGAAGAGGTTTAGAATCTCACAGACAGCAGGTTTTAGAACATAAAATTCAATATATTGATATGGTTGTAGTAAATTTATATCCGTTTATTGATTTATTAAAAAAACAGGCGGAAAGCAATGTAGAAGTGCCTTTTGAAGAAATGATAGAAAATATTGATATTGGCGGACCAAGTATGCTTCGTTCAGCTGCCAAAAATTATGAAGATGTAATAGTTGTTTGTGATCCAAATGATTATTCTTTTATTGTAGACGAAATTTCTACAAAAAAAGATTTGAGCAAAGAAGATAGAATGATATTAAGTGCAAAAGTTTTTGAAAAGACAAACAAGTATGATTATTACATAAATGCTTATCTTGAAAATCAGATTTCAAAAATGAATAATGAAAATGATTTATTGAAAAAATCTATTTCAAAAAATTTGAAAAAAGTTTTTGATTTGAGATATGGAGAAAATCCTCATCAAAAAGCTGGATATTATGTTAATGAAGATGCGGCAGAAATAGATTGGATTCAGCATAATGGTAAAGAATTATCTTATAATAATTTATTGGATCTTGAAGCAAGCTGGAATATTGTCAAAGATATTAAAACAATTGCTAGTGTGATTGTGAAGCATAATAATCCATGTGGAGTTGGGACAGCAGAAACTTTAAAAGATGCATATAAAAAAGCATTAATGACAGATAAAGAAAGTGCTTTTGGTGGAATTGTAGCTGTGAATAGACCGTTGGATGTTGATACTGCAAATGAAATTTGTCAGATTTTTACAGAATGTGTAGTTGCTCCTAGTTTTGAGCCAGAAGCTATTGAGATATTAAAACAAAAGAAAAATTTGAGAATTATAGAATTGTCTAAAAAATTTGTAGCAAATGAATGTAATGGATTTTTTAATGATAATTTGGAATATAAGAGAGTTTTTAGTGGATTTTTAGTTCAAGAAAAAGATGTCCTAGATGTTTCAAAAAAAGAAATTATTACTCAAAAACAGCCTACAGAAAAAGAGCTTTTGGATCTAGAATTTGCATGGAAAGTTTGTAAACATGTAAAATCAAATGCAATTGTTCTTGCGAAAGATGGAGCAATAATTGGAATTGGAGCTGGTCAAATGAGTAGAGTAGATTCTGTAGAAATTTCTATAATGAAAGCTCAAAAAGCTGGTTTTGATTTAAAAGGTGCAGTTTTAGCATCGGATGCATTTTTCCCATTTAAAGATTCAATTGAAAAAATTTCACAGTTTGGAATCACAGCAGTTATTCAACCTGGGGGATCTGTCAGAGATCAAGAAGTCATAGACTGCTGCAATGAAAATAATATGAGCATGATTTTTACAGGGCAGAGACATTTTAGACATTAATATCAAAATTATAAGTTAGCTATAAAATTTAAAAGAAAAAATATTCGCTAGGAGAACTTGAGAAATGTTTATAAATCATTTTGAGCTTAGACAAAAATTTTTTGAATTTTTTGAGAGCAAAGGACATAAAATACAAGAGAGTGCATCACTTATTCCAGAAAATGATCCATCTTTATTATTTAACAGTGCAGGAATGGTTCCATTCAAAGATGCATTTTTGGGCCGAGTTAAGGTTGAGAATAAAAGAGTTGCCACAATTCAGAAATGTATTAGAACTAATGATATTGAAAATATTGGAGTGACTAGCAGACATTTATCTTTTTTTGAAATGATTGGGAATTTTTCATTTGGAGACTATTTTAAAAAAGAAGCAATAGAATATGCATGGGAATTTTTGACAGAAATAATAGGTCTTTCAAAAGAAAAACTTTATATTACAGTTTATAATGATGATGACGAAGCATTTGAGATTTGGGAGAAAATAGTAGGTAAAGATAAGATTAGTAGACTTGGAGAAGACAGCAATTTTTGGACAATAGGAAAAGTCGGACCTTGCGGACCGTGTTCAGAAATTTTGTTTGATAAAGGCGAAGAGTTCGGATGTAAGAGCGAAAATTGTAAACCCGGATGTGATTGCGATAGATATTTGGAAGTTTGGAATTTGGTTTTTACACAATTTGATAAACAAGAAGACGGATCTTTGAAGCCATTGGCACAAAAAAATATAGATACAGGTATGGGATTAGAAAGAATTTTAAGTGTGATTCAAAATGTAGAATCTGTTTTTGATACAGATATTTTTAAAAATATTGGAAACAAGGTTTTAGAAATTTCAGAAGTTAGAAAATTAGAAAATAAACCAGATAAAAAAGCTGTTAGAATTATTTCAGATCACTTGAGAAGTGCAGTCTTTTTGATTGCAGATGGAGTTTTCCCAGCAAATGAAGGTCGAGGATATGTTTTAAAAAGATTGATTCGTAGAGCGATTAGGCAAGGAAATAAATTTGGAATTTACGGCTTTTTGGTTGAAATGGCAGAAAGAGTTGTTGAGACAATGGGATCTGCATATCCATATCTTTTGGAAAAGAAAAATTTATGTTTAGAAATTTTGGATGCAGAAGAAAAAAAGTTCAGTTCAACTATTTCTAATGCAGAAAAAGTTTTTGAAGAAATAAAAGAAAAATGTGTCAAAAATAATAAAAAAATTATAAGCGGAATAGATGCTTTTAAATTGTTTGATACATATGGATTGCCTTTAGATTTAATAGAAGAGTTAGCAGAAGAAAGCAACTTGTCCATTAACAAAGAAGAATATGACATAGAGATGCAGAAACAAAAAGAAAAATCTAGAAATATAGTTGAAGGCTGGGATGTGAATGAAGATTTATTGAGAAATATGTTAAATGATAAAGTTTTTAATTTTTCTCAAGAATTTTTTGGATATTCGCAAAATCAAGTTGAATCAGAAATTTTGGCATTAGTTCAGTTTGAAAAAGACGGGATAGATCTTTTGAAAAATGTAAATAATGAAACTGGAGAGTTTGGAATAGTTTTAAAGAAAACTACATTTTATGCTGAATCTGGAGGACAGAAGAGCGATTTTGGAAATATAGAAATTTATGATGCAGAGAAAAAATTAGTAGCAAATTTTAAGGTTAATAATAGTAAAAAATATGTTTTGGGAACAGAAAATAAAAGCAATTGGATTATAAGTTTTGGAAGAATAGATTTTGGATCAGTTTCTATTTTTACAGATTTAAATAAAAAATATTTTGCTTTGGCAAAAATAGATGTTGATAGACGGAATTCAATTATGAGAAATCATACTGCGACACATTTATTGCAGGCTGTATTGAGAGAAAATTTAGGCAAAAATGTTGAACAAGCTGGATCAGAAGTTAGATCAGATGGATTTAGGTTTGATTTCACTTATCAAAAAGCAATAGAAGAAGATGTTTTGAAAAAAATAGAAAGAGAAGTAAATAATATAATTTTGAAAAATTACATGGTAAATTTTTTAGAAATGAATTTAGATGAAGCAAAAAAAATTGGTGCTATGGCACTTTTTGATGAAAAATATGGAGATAAAGTTAGAGTTGTGAAAATTGGAAATAGTTCTGACTGGAACGATAATATAAGCATAGAATTGTGTGGTGGAACACATGTGAAAAATACAAGTGAAATAGGGCTTTTTAAAATTATTTCTGAATCAAGTGTAGCAAATGGAGTTAGAAGAATTGAAGGGATAACAGGACTAGCTGTATATGATATGCTTTGTGAAAAAATAGAAAATATTACAGATATTTCAAAGATTTTGAAAGTTTCTCAAGACAGAATTCCATCTCAAATAGAAAATATTTTGGATAAAGCAAAGATTGCAGAAAAAAAATTAGAAACACTGAATGCAAAAATTAGAAAATCTGACTTGGAAAAATTAATTTCAGAAAATAAAGAATCAGCTCAAAATAAAAATTTTATTTTAGTAAGTTCTTTTGAAGATATGGATATGAATAGTCTTAGAAACTCAATGGATTTTTTGAAAGACAAATTGAAAGATAAAACAAATCTTTTATTTTTAGTGGCAAAAAATGAAGACAAAATTAATGCGATTTTGTCAGTCAGCGACGATTTCCAAAAAAAATATAATGAAAATGCAAAATCATTGATGAAGCAAGTTACAGATAAGTTTGGTGGTGGCGGTGGTGGAAGAGACAATATGGTTCAAGCTGGATTAAAAACTACAGAAAATTTGGATGTAATAATCGCTTTTGCTAAAAATATTTTTCAAAAATTTGATTAATTTTTTTTATTAAAAAAGCTCTTTAAAAAGTTACTCTGGGATTTTTTAAAATTAGTCTTTAATATAAAATTCTGGGATGATGAGAAAAGCGAAACCTTTAGATTTTTCACTTGGTTTAGAATGATTTTTAAAATTTTTTTGTAACTTTTTTGATTAGAAAAAAGTTGATTACAAAAGATAAAATTTAGTTTCACAGACAATACTAATTTTTTGAAAAAAATTGATAGCTTAGACAAATAATTTTCTTTTTTGACATTACCAAAAAAAGAAGTAAAAAAATGTAGAGACTTGCTACAGCAAGTCTCTAGTTGTTAGCAGTCATATAGGAAAATTTACTAAATTGTCATTCCGCCAGTGGCTCTGCCCTGTCCGAAGTAAATGCGGAATCTAGGATTTTTAGATTCCTGCTTTCGCAGGAATGACATTTTCGTAGGAATGAATGACATTTTAAAATAAAGCCAAATTAAGAAAAAAAAGGATTTTAAATAAAATGCATCCAATTTTATTTCAATTAGGATTTTTTAAGATTTATACATATGGTTTTTGTATTGGGATGGGTGTTATTTTATCTGCATATTTGTTTATAAAAAAAGCCTCTAAAATTTATAAATATAGTGAACATTTTTTAGAAAATTTTGTTTTATACACATTTATAAGTGGGATTGTTGGTGGAAGAATTTTATATATAATTTTGAATTTTAAGTATTTTTATGAAAATCCAATAGATATATTAAAAATTTGGAATGGTGGATTAGTATTTTTTGGTGGATTTATTTTTGCATTTTTGTTTGTAATTTTTTGGACAAAAAAACATAAAATTAATTTTTTTGATATAACGGATATTTTAGCTCCATATTTGGCTTTAGGTCATTTTTTTGGAAGAATAGGTTGTTTTATGGCAGGTTGTTGCTATGGGAAACCTACGAATTTTTTTTGTGGAGTAGTTTTTCATGATAAACATTCATTAGCTCCGCTTAATGTAAAAATACATCCATCTCAGCTTTATGAATCTTTTTCTAATCTGATTTTATTTTTTGTTTTACTTTGGACTTTGAAAAATAGAAGATTTATTGGGCAAAATTCTGCATATTATTTGATTTTTTATTCTGTTATTAGATTTTTTATTGAGTTTACAAGAAATGATGCGAGAGGAAATGTTTTTATATTTTCTACAAGCCAGTTTATATCAATATTTTTATTTATATTTGGAGTTTTTTTATGTATTTATCAGAAAAAGAAAATGATAATGAATCAGTAGTTTTAAATATTTCAGGCGAAAATTCTATTTTTGAAAAAAAGAGATTGGATTTTTTTTTGAAAAGTAAATTTGAAAATTATTCTAGAAGTTATTTTCAAAAACTTTTGCAAAATGATTTAATTTTTGTTAATTCAAAAATAGAACCAGCTAGTTATAAATTAAAAAAAGATGATATTATAGAGATAAAAAATTTAAATGCTTTAGAGATTTCTCAGACATTAAAGCCAGAAAATATAAAGATTGATATAATTTTTGAGGATGACGATATTGTTGTTATAAATAAGCCTGCCATGATGGTTGTTCATCCTGCTTGCGGTAATTTTTCTGGCACATTAGTAAATGCTTTATGTTATCATTTTGAAAATTTGCCTAATTCTGAAAAAAATAAAGATATTATGTCCTGGTCAAGACCGGGATTAGTTCATAGACTAGATAAAGAAACATCAGGCATAATAATAATTGCAAAAAATGAAAACAGTTTGATTAATCTTTCTAAGCAATTTGAAAAACGAAAAGTCCATAAAACATATTTAGCGATTTGTTATGCTAAAACAGATCTTAGTCAAGGAAAAATAAATATTGCTATATCTAGATCAAAAATTGATAGAAAAAAAATGTCTGTGGCGAGTTCTTCCGATGAAAGTGCAAAACCTTCTATTACAAATTTTAAAGTAATTCAAAAATTAACTAATAGTTTAGTTGTTATTGAAGCAAAACCAGAGACAGGACGAACTCATCAAATAAGAGTTCATTTGCAATACACAGGTTATCCAATTTTAAACGATTCTGTATATGGAGTAAGTTTAAAAAATTTCAAAAAAATTTTTCCAAATATAGAGGAAAGAACACTTCTACATGCACATAAAATAGAATTTTTTCATCCTAGAACAAATGAAAAAATTTGTCTTGAAGCAAAAATACCAGAAGATTTCGAAAGTATAATAAATTTATATTCAATTAAATAATTAATTAGTTTTTGGGAGTTTATTTAGGATAGTATTTAATATTTTCATAAAGAAAAGATTTATGCTATTTAGGCTTCTTGAAGATATCCCTTTTCCATTAAAATATGAAAATAACAATGATGTGTTTGGCATTAAGAGTTTTTTTAAATTGTTAAATTTTTTATCTATTTTTTCTTCATAATAAAAATTAACCCAATGTAATTTTAAGTAGATACCATATTTGTGTAAAATTGTTTGAAATATATGTTGTTTTGGAGGAATTGGGGAATTGGAAAGTTTTGTTTTTACAAATGTCAAAGATGTAAAATCCCATATAGGAAATAAAATAGAAAAAATATAAGGGAGAATGTTATTTAAAATCGGCAAAAATTTATTACTGAAACCAGAAAAAGTAGAAACTATAGAATTCATATTTTTTAAGTTAGAATTATTTATATGAAAGATCATTAATATTATGGCTATTATACTAAAAATTGCCCGCAATACATTTTTTGCATGACTGTTTTTTATATATGATGATAAAATATAAATAATTGCTAATACTGCAACTCCTAATATAAAATATCCGAATATTGGCATAGTTATTATTTTTATTGCCAAATAGGCTCCATATAAAAACATAAAAATAAAATTTATACTTTCAGGAGTTTTATTAGATAAGTTCTGATAAGAATTAAAAATGTCTGATAATATATAAGCCATTATGATTAAAGGGATGATATTTGCAGGAAAAATAAAACTTCCTATTATTATAGCAGACATAGCAATCATTTTTGGTAAACTTCTAAGCATGTAGTTATTTTTACTGGAAAAATTATAGATTGCTATACTTAATATTGTTATAGATACTAGAATTATTAATGCTGCTGTGAAAAATGAGGTTATTGGATTTGCTGCTACAATGAATGTTGCTAATGTAACTATTAACACTATGGGATATAAAAATATTCCAAAAGATTCCCATTTTTTTTCTTTCCATGCTTGAGGTATTTTTTTTCTGAATAAATCTGAGAAAAAATTTTTTAGTTTTATAAAAATGTTAGTTAATAAATTAGGCATATTTTTATTTTTTGATTCATTACTTTTATATAAATTTTCTATATATTTATTTATACCTTCTTTATTTGTTAAATAAGTAGACGGCAAAGCTAAAAGATTGTTTTCTATTGGATTTTGATTTAGAATTTTTTCTTTATATATCCATAAAGATAATTTATGTATTTTTCTAGTATAATTTTGTTTATAATCAAAATTAAATTTGTTTGAATTTTTTGGAGTTATGATTATATATGATTTATTCATATTTCTAAGAATTTGATGAAATCCTTCAGTGTGATATCCTCCAATAATGACTATATTTATTTTGTTGTTTTTATGTTTTTTATTAAAATCAGAAATATTTTTAAAAAAATATTCGTTTCTTTTTTCAGCTGAAAAATAAACTTTTATGAATTTTTCTATATAATTTTGAAATATTAAAACTGGAATCTCTAGGTTGAAATTGTTTGATAATTGAAAAAATTTTATGTAATTATTTTTATTTCTTAAAAAATTTATTTCAACAGTTGAAATATTTGAATTTATTTGATTTTGTAAAATTGTTAAGAATTCTAAGCAGAATAAAAATTGTATTTGTGAAAGATTTTTATTACAACTAACTTCTAAAATTTCTTGTTTAATTAACCAGAGTTCTTTTATGATTTCTATATAATTTATATTTGTAATTTCTATATAGTTTATATATTTATCTATTGCAGGAAAATTTTTTGATATATCTAAATTATATTTTTGAATTAAAAAATTTAGATATTTATAAAATAGAAAATCATTTTTTGCTAAATAATTTTTTAGTGTTTTTGTTTCTTTAATTGTGAATATATTTTTTGATGCAATTATAATATTGTTTTTTTCAATTTCTAATGTTTTTATGTCTAATTTTTGTTCTATATTATTTATGTATAATATTTTATTTATTTCTAGATATTTATTTTCAAAATTTAAATTGTATTTTTGATATTTTTTTTTAAGAAATAATGTTAAATTCACAATAGAGATTTTATTTTTTTCAAATAAATCATATTGATTTATTATTTCATTAGATTCTTTATTAAGAAAAATATTTCTTTTTTTATATAAAATATTAAGTCTATCTTTTATAATTTTTTCTACCGTGAATTGATATTGTATCATTTCGTAAACTTCTTCAAAGTTTTTTATATATTCAGAAAAATTCTCAATACCAATAATATTTAGGTAATTATTTTCTCTCAAATTGTATATTTCCGCTCCAGTTAAGTCTCCTTTTTTAAAAAAATGATTTAAAAAAAGTTTTTTGTTTTTTGAATTTTTTAGTTTATTTAATATTTTAATATCATTTAATTTTTGAGGGGGATTCCCTTCTGTAAAAATACATTTAAAATTTTTTCCATAGGATTTTTTTAAAGATTTTATTATGTTGAAAATATTGTATTGAATATCTATATTGCAATGCAAATCTTGTATTATTATATATTTGTCTTGAGAATCGCTTTCAAATTTTTCTACTATAGTTCCAATTTTGTTGTCAATAAACAGATCCATTATTGATTTTGAATGGATTCCTTTGCAATAGATAAAGTTTTTTGATAATCCAATAAGTATGCAATATATTAAAATAAAAGATATTATTTTTTTTATCATATTTAAAATAATAAATAATGATTGTTAATAAACAATAAATACAAGATTAATTTTTTATTAATTTTTTTTATTAAAAAATACTTGAAATATAATTTTATTTTTGTTAATATTTATTTTTGTTAATTGCTTACCTATTTTTTTTGTTTAAACAAATTTGTTTTTTGTTCAAATAAAAATTTCTAAAATAAAAAATCTAATTTGATAATTTTATAATGAATAATCAATTATGAATATATTTTTTAATAAATTTTATTATTAATATTTTGTAATTTTTATTCTGTATTTTAATATTCAAAAATGAAAATCTATGAAATAATAAATTAATTTAGGAGAAAAAAATATATGGAAGTTATGGATATTACTACTTTGTATGACATGTCTACTGCAGACTTACATAAAATAGCAGAACAGATAAAATTAGAAAATTTTACTAGCTTAAAAAAACAGGATTTAATTTTTAGAATATTACAAAAACAGGCAAGAGAGACAGGCAATCTTTTTGACGAAGGAGTTTTAGAAATATTGCCAGATGGTTTTGGTTTTTTGAGATCTCCAAACTATAATTATTTGCCAGGACAAGATGATATTTATATAGCTCCATCACAAATAAAAAGATTTTCTTTACGAAAAGGAGATACTGTTCTAGGGCAGATTCGTCCTCCTAAAGAAGGAGAAAGATTTTTTGCACTTTTACAGGTTAATTCAGTAAATGGAGCAGATCCAAATTCTATTAAGCATAGAGTTTTTTTTGATAATTTAACTCCATTATATCCAGAAGAAAAAATTAATTTAGAAACAAATAAAAATGAAATTTCAATGAGAATAATGGATTTTGTTTCTCCTATAGGTAAAGGGCAAAGAGGTTTAATTGTTGCCCCACCTAGGACAGGAAAAACAGTTTTACTGCAAAAAATAGCAAATAGTATTACAGAAAATCATCCAGAGATAGTTTTGATTGTTTTACTTATAGATGAAAGACCAGAAGAAGTTACTGATATGCAAAGATCTGTGAAAGGCGAAGTTATTGCATCAACTTTTGACGAGCCTTGTGAAAGACATGTTCAAGTCGCAGAAATGGTAATTGAAAAAGCAAAAAGATTAGTAGAACATAAGAAAGATGTTGTTATATTGCTAGATAGTATAACAAGGCTTGCAAGAGCATATAATGCTACAACCCCATCAAGTGGAAGAGTTTTGTCAGGAGGAATAGATTCTAATGCATTGCAAAGACCAAAAAGATTTTTTGGAGCAGCTAGAAATGTAGAAGAAGGAGGAAGTTTGACAATTCTTGCTACAGCTTTAGTTGATACAGGAAGTAGGATGGATGATGTTATTTTTGAAGAATTTAAAGGAACTGGAAATATGGAGCTTTGTTTAGATAGAAAATTAGTTGATAAAAGAGTTTTCCCATCAATAGATATTTTAAGGTCTGGAACAAGAAAAGAAGAGCTTTTATTAACTGCTGATGAGTTGAATAAGACATGGGTTTTGAGGAAAGTAATTGCTTCATTAAATACAGTGGAATCAATGGAAATACTTGTTGATAAAATGAGAGCTACAAAAACTAATAAAGATTTTTTGAGAGCTATGGAGCTTGAAAGTCAGAGGCCTATAAATGGATAATCATGGCAATTTATTTGTCGTTTCAGGACCTTCAGGCGTAGGGAAAAGTACAATATTAAAAGAAATTTTAAAAGATGAAACTATAATTTTTTCTATATCTTATACTACTAGAGAAAAAAGAATTGGAGAGATAGAAGGAAAAGATTATTTTTTTGTTTCGGAAGAAAATTTTTTAAATATGATAAAAAATAATGAATTTATTGAATGGGCAAAAGTTCACGATAATTATTATGGAACACAAAAGAAATGGATAGAAGATAATTTGGCAATAGGAAAAGATATTATACTTGATATAGATTACCAAGGAGCTGAAAATATTAAAAAGATTATGAAAGGAATTTTTGTTTTTATAACTCCTCCATCTTTTGAGATTTTAGAGTCTAGAATAAGAAGCAGAAAAACAGAAACAGAAGAGTCTTTGAATAAAAGATTAGAAAATGCCAAAAAAGAATTGTCAAAAATAAATTTTTATGATTTTGTTATAAAAAATGATATATTAGATAAAGCAGTTTTAGAATTTAAAAATATTATTGAACTAAAAAGAAGAATAATTTAAAAAAACAATTTAGGAGAAAAAAATGTTTTCAGAAGTAGAAAAAAACAAAGACTTGTTAGAAAAATATTCAAAATATGAATTAGTAAATTTAGCATTTATATTGTTAAAAAAAGAAAAAAAAGATAAAGAAAAATATGGAAAAAAAATAATTTTGACAGATCTTCTTTCTGAAGTTATGACAAAATTGTCTAATAGTGAATATTCTCAAGAATATATAGATCAAGTTTTGGCGGATGAAAAAGTTAAAATTTAATATATAAACTAGAGAAATATATGCTTGAAAAACTAAATAATAAAAAAATTATTTTTGGTATAACAGGAAGTATTGCTGCATATAAAGCTTGTGATATCGTAAATGCTTTGACAAAAAATGGAGCAAGTGTCCATTGTATTATGACGGCATCGGCTAAGGAATTTATTACAAAAAAAACATTAGAATCCCTTTCTAAAAATGCTGTTGCAGACGAACTTTTTCCTGAAAATATTTCTTTTGATATAAAACATATTTCTTTGACTGCAAATAATGATTTATTTATCGTCGCACCTGCTACAGCAAATATAATTTCAAAATTTGCTTATGGAATAGCAGATGATTTTTTGTCTACAACATTTCTTGCAAATAAAGCCCCAGTTTTGATTGCACCAGCTATGAATTCAAAAATGTATACAAATCCAATAATACAAGATAATATATTAAGGCTTAAAAATTTTGGAGTAGATTTTATTTCTCCAGAAACAGGAATGTTGGCTTGTGGGATAGAAGGAATAGGTAAACTTTCTTCAAAAGATACAATTATAAAAGCAATTTGTGAAAAATTGGGCTGAAAAGGGATTTCTTTTATGAATTTAAAAAAACAAAAATATTTTGACAAAATAATAAAAGAAATAAAAAATGAGATATCAAATCTTAATACAATTTATGTTTTTGGAAGTATTTTAACAAAATATTTTAGAGAAGATTCAGATATTGATATTGCTATTTTGAGTGAAAATATTAATGATAAAATCAAAATTTTTGAATTAAAGCAAAAGTTAGAATATATTTTAAAGCGAGATATAGATTTGATTGATTTAAATTCTTGTATTAAAAAATCATTGGTTTTAGCTATGCAAATATTAAAACATGGAAAAATCATCTATAACCAGAATACAGAAAAAAGATTAGAGTTTGAAGATTTAATTTTTTTTGAATATGTTAGATTCCAAGATTTTAGAGAACAAAATGAACATCTTTAGAGGAAATAGTATGAAAAAAGATATTATTTTAAATAAAATATCAATTATTAAGAATTGTTTACATAGAATTAGTGAAGAATATGATAATTCTAAGTTTGACTTAGAAAATAATTATACAAAACAAGATTCTATTATTTTGAATTTACAAAGAGCTTGTGAGGCTTCGATTGATTTAGGAGCTCATATTATAAAAACTAATGATTTTGATATTCCACAGTCTAGTAGAGATGTGTTTTGCATTTTAGAAAAAAATAAAATCCTGACAAAGAAAATATCTGAAGATATGCAAAAAATGGTTGGATTTAGAAATATTAGTATTCATGATTATATAAATTTGGACATGGAAATTTTAAAAAGTATTTTGGATAATAAATTAGGTGATTTTTTAATTTTTATAGATGAAATTTTAGAATATTATAAAGAATAAATTTTGATTTGAAAAATTTTTTCTATTGTTATTTTATAGAATTTTTTTTGAAATATTAAATATAAATTAACATGTATAAGAATAATAAAGGCAGGTAAAAAATGATTTTAATTTTAGATTTTGGTTCTCAATACACTCAGCTTATCGCTAGAAGAATAAGAGAAAATAAGGTTTATTGTGAAATAGTTCCATATAATTATAATTTTGATAAAATTTTATCTAAAAATCCTAAAGGAATAATTTTATCTGGAAGTCCTGCGAGTATTTATCAAGAAAAAAGTCCAAAATGTGATGAAAGAGTTTTTGATTTAAATATTCCTATTTTGGGTGTTTGTTATGGAATGCAGTTTATGACTCATTTTTATGGAGGACAAGTTATTAAGGCAGATCATAGAGAGTATGGACTGGCAGAAGTTGAAGTTTCAGAAAATGATAAAACATTTTTTGAAGGGCTTTTTACAGCAACAAAAGAGATAGTTTGGATGAGTCATGGAGATAAAGTTTTAGAAATTCCAGAAACATTTAAAGTTTTGGCAAAAACTCAAAATTCACCATTTGCTGTTATTAAACATAAAACTAAAAATCAATATGGGGTGCAGTTTCATCCAGAAGTTGTTCATTCAAAAAATGGCAAAATTTTTATTAAGAATTTTGTTTTGAATATTTGTAAATGTGATCCAAATTGGACAATGAAATCTTTTATTGAAGAGCAAATAAAAGAAATAAGAGAGAAGGTTGGAGATAAAAAAGTAATAGCTGGACTTTCGGGAGGAGTAGACTCTTCTGTAATGGCAACTTTAATTCATAAAGCGATTGGGTCTCAATTAACTTGTATTTTTGTTGATAATGGGCTTTTGAGAATGAATGAAGGAGACAAAATACAGGAAGTTTTTTCAAATAAAATGAGTTTAAATATAAATTTTGTAAATGCAAAAGATATATTTTTAGAAGCATTAAAAGGAGTTGTTGATCCAGAGAAAAAAAGGAAAATTATAGGCCATAAATTTGTGGAAGTTTTTGATGATTCTGCAAAAAAAATAGATGGAGCAGAGTTTTTGGCGCAAGGGACTTTATATCCAGATGTTATAGAAAGCGTTTCTGTCAATGGACCTTCAGCAACAATAAAATCACATCATAATGTTGGAGGGCTTCCTGAAAAGATGAAATTGAAATTGTTAGAGCCTTTGAAATATTTATTTAAAGATGAAGTTAGAGAATTAGGTAGAGAACTTGGGATTCCAGATGAACTTGTAAATAGACAACCTTTTCCTGGTCCTGGTCTTGCAGTTAGAATCCTTGGAGATATAACGGAAGAACGAATATTGATTTTGCAACAAGCAGATAAAATAGTCATAGAAGAAATAAAAAATGCAGGGCTTTATGAAAAAATATGGCAGTCATTTGGAGTGCTTTTACCAGTAAAAACTGTTGGAGTTATGGGCGATGAAAGAACTTATGAAAATGTTCTTGCTATCAGAGCAGTAAATAGTGTAGATGGAATGACTGCAGATTGGGTTCAATTGCCATATGAACTTTTAGGGAAGATGTCTAATAAGATTATAAATCAGGTAAAAGGGATAAATAGAGTTTGTTATGATATTTCTTCTAAGCCGCCAGCTACTATAGAATGGGAATAATAAGTGTAAATTTTAAGATATTTTGAATGCGACTAGTAGAGTTGTTAAAAAATAGTCAGATATAAGAATTAATATTATTGATAAAACTACTGAAGAGGTTGTTGCTTTTCCTACGCCTTCTGCTCCTTCTTTGCATGTGAATCCTTTGTAAATGCTTATCCATGATACTATCATGCCAAAAAAGAAAGCTTTTATAAATCCATGCAATATAGTGCTTACAGACATCATATTGAATGCATCGGATAAATATACAGTATAAGGAATTTCTAATATTTTTACAGCAACTAATAATCCTCCAAAAACACTTATGATATATGATAAAATACTTAAAAAAGGAATCATTAAAAGGCAACTTAAAAATTTTGGAACTGCTAAATATTGTAATGGGTGAACTCCTAGAGAACTCATAGCATCTAGTTGTTCTGTAACTTTCATAGTTCCGATTTCTGCTGTGATTGCTGCGCCGATTCTTCCAGCCATAACTATTGATGTTAGAACAGGAGATAGTTCTTTTGCAAATGTAAATGAAACAGTCATGCCAACAAAAATTGGATCTCCAAACCAATTTTTCATTACTAAGCCAAGTTGTAAGGCCAAAACCATTCCTGTAGCGAAAGCTGTAATTAAAATTATTGGAAATGATGAAACTCCAACTTCATAAAATTGATTTATAAAAGTTTTTTTATCGAATTTTTTCTTTTTTAAAAGAATGAGCATTGTCCAAATAACTATTTCCCAAAACATAGAAAATAAATAGTAAATTTCTATAAAAAAATTTTCTAAGTTAATTAAATTTAAGATGTTTTTGTATTTTGTATTTTGTATTTTTTTCATTGTTTACAGGATAAATATCCTTTATAATTTGAAATATTCTATAATATAGATTAAATTTATATTGTGATTATATCAATTTTTTGTATAAATTAAAATACATTTATTATAATGTATAAAAGAGGTATTTATCATGTTTGTATGTATAAAAAAAATTTTAATTTATATTAATGTTTTTATTGTTTTGTTATCTTTAATATATTGTGAATACAAGATATCAGATTCTAATGCTGGGTATAACTTTGAGATGTCTATGTCTAATGCGAATTATAGCGCATCTTCTAGAGGTGGAATGAATGTTTTGGTTTTTAATATAAAGACAGTGATTTATATAGTAGATGAAGAAATTTTAGAAGAAGTTGTAGACAAAGATTTGAAAGATGTCTTTGTATATCCAAATCCTTTTAAGGCTTTTGGAAATGATCAATTCAGAGCAGATTATTTGACTTTTGCAAATCTCTCAAATAGAGTAAAAGTTATTATTTATAATATAGCTGGAGAAAAAGTTGCAGAATTTATAAAAAATGATCCTTTTAATAGGACATATAAATGGAAACCAGAAAATAAATATGGAAGACCTCTAGGCAGAGGAGTATATATTTATAAAATTATAAATGATAAAAATGATA
>CAYQVV010000002.1:7726-11966 GCA_964421155.1 uncultured Elusimicrobiaceae bacterium | reverse complement strand
TATATATATGTAAATTTATTAGATGGATTAAATTTTGGAACAAGTTTGTCAAATATTGGAAATAATAATGATGTAAAAAAATTAAAATCAGGTTTTTCTTATCAGTTTTCAGAAAAGTTTTATTTAAATACAGAAGTTCAAGTTCCAAACGATAATAAAGAATCGTATCATATCGGTGGAAACTATAAAATATATAAAGAAAAAATAAATGAAGTCGCTATTAGAAGTGGATACAAATTTACTGAAAAAGAAGAAGATATGAAAGGAATTTCATTAGGATTAGGGATTAGAACAAAGTATTTTGGGTTTGATTTTGCATGGACACCTTTTGAAGAATTAGGAGATACTTTTAGATTTGGAGTAGATTTTGTTATTACAAAAGAATCTTTAAGTGGATTTTACAAGGAATTACGAAAAATTCGTAAAGAAGTTGTTACTGGATATGAAAAAACAAATGAAGGGAATTTTGAGTTTGATAAGAAAAATAAATTAACGGATATTTCTAATGAAGAAATTAAAATTGATAAAGATAGACCTGATAGGTCATTGCAATCTCTAGATACATATAATATTTCAGAATCCAACGATATAAATAATAAAAAGACAGAAACATATATTAACAAAAATCTTTCAAAATAAATAATAATTATAGAGAGTTATATGAAAAAAATTAAGGTTGTTTTAAAAATTGTTTTTTTGTTTTTATTGTTTTTTATTTTAATAGGCATATATTTTTATAGAGATTATAAAATAAACGAAAACTATAAAACTAGTAATATAGATTTTAATACTGGGCAAAAAGAAATTGTTTCATTAAGAATATCTCATGGCATGTCTACGCGTAGCATCGCAAAAATGCTTAAATCAAAAAAGCTTATAAAAAATGAATTGTATTTTTTAATTTTTATTAAACTTACAAATAATGAAGAAAATCTTAAGGCCGGAGTATATGAGTTTGATAGCAATGTTTCACTTAAAGAAATAGTTAATAAATTAATTAATGGAAAAGAAAGATTTATATCTATAAATATTCCAGAAGGTTTTAATAGTTATGATATTGTAGAGCGATTGGAGGAAAAAGGATTAGGTAAAAAAGAAAAATTTTTAGAAATAATAGAAAAAAATAATTTAGAAGGATATTTATATCCAGACACATATTTTTTTTCTGATGCAAATGACGAAAAAGCTATTTTAGAAAAGATGACGAAAAATTTTGAAAATAAAACAAAACAGCTTTTTAATAAAAATAATAACTTAAAGATGAAAAAAAAAGATATAATAATTTTAGCTTCAATAATTGAAAAAGAAGCAGTTTTAGATAGAGAAAGATCTATAATAGCATCAGTTTTTTATAATAGAATTAAAAAAAATATCCCTTTACAATCGTGTGCTACAGTCCAGTATATAATACAAGGACGAACAGGAGAAAGAAAAAAAAGATTATTCTATAGTGATTTAAGAATAAAGTCAGATTGTAATACATATAGGAATAAAGGATTGCCAAAAAAACCTATTTGTTCTCCTGGTTTTAAATCTATAGAGGCGGCTATTAATCCATCAACTACAAATTATTTATTTTTTGTTAGAAATATAAAAAGAGATGGAACTCATATATTTTCGGCAACATATCAAGAACATGTTTTGGCAAAAAAAACTAATATTATTTAATAATTAATAAAATAAAATGAAATATAATAAAGACTCGAATTTTTTAAAAATAGAAAATAATGTAAAGACTTTAGGGTGTAAAGTTAATCAAGTTGAGTCAGAAAAGATCTCAAAAAATATTTTCAAATACGATTTAGATAATTTTTTTGTTATTAATACTTGTACATTAACATCTAAAACAGATTCAAAATGTAGAAATTTAATAAATAGAATTATTCGTGAAAAATTAGCAGAAGAAAATAATTTTTTAATTATAACAGGATGTTTAGTAGAAAGAGCATATCAAGAAATATATGCTCAATACATAAATCCTACAGATAGAATTATTTCAAATAGAATTATTTTAGTTAGAAATATAGATAAGATAAAAATAAATAATTTATTAAATAAATTAAGTATTTTAAAAATGTTTTGCAATGAGGAAATTTTTATAAATGAAATAAAGAATTTAATAAAAAAATTTAATAATATAGATTTAATTTTAGAAAATTTAGAATTATTAATAAATAGCTTTTCTAATCATATATGTGATAAGAGTAAAATTGTAGATAAGTTAGAAAACTTTAAGAATAAAAGTCGGGCTTTTTTAAAAATACAAGATGGGTGTGATAGTTTTTGTCATTATTGTATAGTTCCATTCGTTAGAAATATTAAATGGAGTTTGCCGTTTGAAGAATTAAAAAAAGAAGTTCAAACAATAATTGATGAAGGATATAAAGAAATTGTTTTGACAGGAACGAGAATTGGTTTTTATGAAGGAGCTAGTGCTGACGGAAAAAATATTAAGTTTTCAGATGTTTTATCAGAAATTTCTAAAAATAAAGAATTGAAGAGAATTAGAATTAGTTCTATAGAACCTAGTGAGATAACAGATGATTTAATAGAGATTTTAAAAAATAATTCAAATAAAAATATTTGTGAACATTTGCATATAGCTATACAATCAGGAGATGATGAAATTTTAAATAAGATGAATAGAAGATATAATGTAGATTTTTTAAGAGAATTATTTAAAAAATTAAGAACAAATATTAAAGACATTAGAATAACTATAGATTTAATAGTGGGTTATTTATCTGAATCGGATGAAAATTTTAAAAACACATTGCGACTTTTAAAAGAATTAGAAATAGATGGGATACATATTTTTCCTTTTTCAGTTAGAGAAGGGACATTTGCCTATGAAATGTTAAAAAAAGACAAAGGATTAAAGATCCCAACTCATATATTAGAAAAAAGAAAAAAAATATTATTAGATTTAAATGTAGAATTAACAAAGAAAAGTTTAGAGAAATTCCAAGGGAAAGAAATGGATATTTTTTTAGAAAGTTCAGAGGAAGAAAAAGATTTTATTAGTGGATATACACGAAATTATATAAAAGTTTTTGTATCTAAAAAGAGATTAAATAAAATTTTTTTAGAATATAATGGCATTGAAAATAAAAATAATAAAAATTTTAAATATGAGCATTTTTTTAAATTAGAATTGAAGCAAATTGAAATTAATGAAAAAGGGCAAGTTTTTTTTAGAGAGAGTTAATAAATTTATTAAAAAATAAAAATATTGACAAATATGATAAAACTAAATATATTTTTTAAAATATAGAAAAATATACTATAATTCAATGGATATAATGGATAAAATAAAAGAAATAAATTCATTTTTAAAGATTTCTATAGAAGAATTAATGAAAAATTCTACATTAGATATTAAATTTGAATCTAGTGTTGTAGATTTTTTAGATGATGTTGATGTAAAAAAAATAAAGGGCTTTTTAAAAGTCTCTTTTATTCCTGAAAATTTTGTTATAATAGAAGGAAAAGTTACCTATTCTTTAAACAAAGTTTGTGAAAAATGTTTAGAAAATTTTGATTGTGATGTAGTTGCTGATTTTAATATTGAATATGAAATCTCTATAAATCAAAAAGAAATAGATATTACAAATGATATAAAAGAAGAATTTTGGCTTAATATTCCATTTCTATATAAATGTTCTGAAAACTGTAAAGGGCTTTGTTCTGTTTGTGGAACGAATTTAAATAAGGAAAGTTGTAATTGTCATTTGAAAAATAGTGAAATATTTAATGAAACAAAAAAAGAAAAAAATGTTTTTAAGGATGCTTTTAAAGGACATTTTTTAAATAAATATAAATAAAATATGAGGTAAAATATCATGGCTAATCCCAAAAGAAGACATTCTAGATCAAGAAGAGATAAAAGAAGAGCTAATTGGAAATTACAAGCTTCCGAATTTTTAAATTGCACTCAATGTGGAAATTTAATTATGTCGCATAGAGCATGTCCAAAATGTGGTTTTTATAATGGAGAAATTGCTATTATAGTTAAATCTAAAAAAGAAGTGAATGATACTTCTGCATCAGTTCAGCAAGTTTAGTTTAATCTAATTTTTATAAAAAATCTAAAACTTAAATAAAGAGATATTATTAAAATGAAAAAAATTAGAATAGCTGTCGATGTAATGAGTGGAGATAATGCTCCAGAAATTTTAATAAAAGGAGCTTTTCAAGCAGTTGCAGAAAATAATAATATTGAAGTTGTTTTGGTTGGGAA
>CAYQVV010000002.1:0-7626 GCA_964421155.1 uncultured Elusimicrobiaceae bacterium | reverse complement strand
GTAAAAAGACCTGCTATTGTTGCAACTATGCCTAAATTGAATGGTCATACTGTTTTGTTAGATGTAGGCGCTAATGTAGATACTACTCCAGAATGTATACTTCAATTTGGAGTTATGGGCTCAATATATGCTGAAAAAATTTTAAAAATTTCTTCTCCTAGAGTAGGATTGCTAACAATTGGAGAAGAAGAAGAAAAAGGAAATGAGTTAACATTTAAATCCTTTGAATTATTAAAAAAAGCAGATATAAACTTTATTGGAAATGTTGAAGGGAAAAATATTAATGACGGCTCTTGTGATGTGGTTGTTTGTGATGGATTTGTTGGAAATGTAGTTTTGAAAGTTTCTGAAGGGGTCGCTTCGGTTTTAATAAAATTTTTTAAAAAATCTATCCAAAAAAATATTTTTAGAAAAATGGCAGCATTATTGTTTTTGCCTGTTTTTGCTGAATTAAAAAGGAAAATAGATGCAAAAGAATATGGAGGAGCTCTGCTTTTGGGAACAAATGGAATTACAATAATTTCTCATGGTAATTCTAGAGATACTGCAGTCAAAAATGCAATAAAATTTGCTAATTTTTGTGTTCAGAATAATCTTAATAGTGAAATAGAAAAAGCATTTAAAGATAAAGAAAGTTAATGTTTTTGTTTACATTGAGGAGAAGGTATGACAATAAAAAATTTAGCTATAGTTTTCCCTGGTCAAGGATCACAATATGTTGGTATGGGAAAAGATTTTTATGATAAATTTGATTTGGTAAAAGAGTATTTTTCTATTATGAATTCAGCAAAAAATAAAGATATCTCAGATATGATTTTTAATGGTTCTCCAGAAGATTTAAAGCAAACAGAAATTGCTCAAATTTCTATCTATACATTAAGCATTGCAATATTTGAATTATTAAAGATTAAAAATATTATTCCATCATTTGTTGCAGGACATAGCTTAGGAGAATATACTGCTTTGACAGCATCAGAAGTTTTTTCTTTTAAAGATGGAATTAATTTAGTTTCAAAAAGAGGGGAATTTATAAAAAATGCTTGCAATATTCACAAAGGTGGAATGTTTGCAGTGATAGGAATGGAAGAAGAAAAAATTAATGAAATAGTGGCTCAATTAGTAGATAAAAAGATAGAAATAGAAATTGCAAATTATAATTCTCCTGGACAAATAGTATTAAGTTACAAAGGAGATACTTCTACTGTGAAAGAAATTACAGATTGTTTTAATAATAATGGAGCAAAAAGGCTGATAGAATTAAATGTTTCAGGCCCATTTCATTCATCTTTTATGAATACAGCTAGCGAAAGTTTGAAAATAGAACTAGAAAAAATAGATTTAAAAAATCCAAAAATTCCAATAGTTTTTAATTATAATGCTAACGAAGAAAATGATATTTTCAAAATGAAAAATTGTATACTTAATCAAGTAAATCACTCGGTTCAGTGGATAAAAACAGTTAATTATTTTGTAAATAATGGAATAGATACGATAATAGAAGTTGGACCAGGAAAAGTTTTATCAGGATTAAATAAAAAAATAGATAAAAATTTAAAAATATATAACATTGAAAATCTTGAAACTTTTGAATCCGTAGTTAATGTTATAGAATAATTTTAATATGGAGGCAAAAATGACTAAAAAATTGATAGGCAAGGTTGCTTTGGTTACAGGATCAGGTCAAGGAATAGGTAGAGAAATAGCTTTAACTTTGGCGAATGAAGGATGTGATATTTGTGTTAGCGATGTTAATGTTGAAATAGCAGAAGAGACTGCAAATTTAGTTAGAGAAAAAGGGTGTAAAGCTAAAGTTTACAAGTTAGATGTTTCTAATTTTGAGATTGTAGAAGATGTAATGGCGAAAATAGTAGAAGATTTTGGTAAAATAGATATTTTAATTAATAATGCTGGAGTAACTAAAGATAATTTGATTATGAGAATGACAGAAAAAGATTGGGATTTTGTTTTAGATATAAATTTGAAAGGGACATTTAATTGTATAAAAGCTGCTACAAGGTATATGATGAAGCAAAGATATGGAAAAGTAGTTAATATTTCTTCAATTGTTGGAGTTAGAGGAAATGCTGGACAAGCAAATTATTCAGCATCAAAAGGTGGAGTAATAGCTTTAACTAAGACTTGTGCTAAAGAATTAGGTTCTAGAAATATTAATGTTAATGCGATAGCCCCAGGATTTATTGCAACCAAAATGACAGAATTTTTAGATGAAAAATCTAAAGAAAAGTTGGTTAGCAATATTCCATTGAATAAATTAGGATCTGCTAGTGATATTGCAAAGGCATGTGTTTTTTTAGTTTCAGAAGATTCTGCTTATATAACAGGACACACTTTACAAGTAGATGGTGGAATAATAATTTAATTGAAAAATAAATAAAAATAAAATATAAAGAATAATGTAAAAATTAAGAATGGAGGAAATAATGTCATTAAACATTGAAGAAAAAGTAAAAGAGATTATTGTTGAACAATTAGGAGTTGAGGCTTCAGCTATAGCTTCTGATGCTTCATTTATTAACGATTTTGGTGCAGATTCTTTGGATACAGTTGAGTTAATTATGGCTTTTGAAGAAGAATTTGATATTGAAATTCCAGATGAAGATGCTGAAAAAATGGATACAGTTGGAAAAGCTATAAACTATATTAAAGAAAAAAAAGGCGAATAATTTTATAATTTATTCATGTCATTTTAAGAGCAATGCATTTTTTATGCATTGCTCTTATTTTTAATATATTATAGATTGAATAAAATATATTAAAAATAAGATTTTTGAGATTATTTTAGATTATGAGGGTTAAATATATGAAAGATAAAAAAAGAATAGTTATAACCGGAATGGGTGCAGTTACTCCTATTGGAATAGGAGTTGAAAATTTTTGGACTTCTTTAGTAAATGGAGTTTCTGGTATAAAAGAAATAGATATTTTTGATACAACAGATTATACTTCTAAA
This sequence comes from uncultured Elusimicrobiaceae bacterium, assembly GCA_964421155.1. Classification (GTDB taxonomy): domain Bacteria; phylum RUG730; class RUG730; order RUG730; family RUG730; genus CAYQVV01. The sequence continues at coordinate 4,655 of CAYQVV010000002.1, read as the reverse complement.
ATAGCAGGATTGGTAAAAGATTTTGAGGCAGAAAAGTTTATTGATGCAAAGAAAATAAAAAAGATGGAAAAATTTACTCAATTTGCAGTCGCATCTGCAAAAATGGCAATGGAAGATTCAAAATTAGAATTAGAGAAAGAAGATAAAACCAGAATAGGTGTTATTTTAGGTTGTGGAATAGGTGGATTAAATACTATAGAACAACAAACAAAAATATTGCTTGAAAAAGGACCTAGAAGAGTTTCTCCTTTTTTAATTCCTATGCTTATAACAAATATTGCGCCAGGAGAAGTTGCGATAGAATTTGGATTAAAAGGAATTAACTTTTCTGTCTCAACGGCTTGTGCTAGTGCAACACATGCTATAGGAGAAGCTGTAAGAGCTTTGAGATATGGAGATGCAGATGTTATATTAACTGGAGGAACAGAAGGTGCTGTTACTCCTCTTGGATTGGCAGGGTTTTGTTCTTTGAAAGCTGTGTCTACTAGAAATGATGATCCTAAATCAGCATCTAGACCTTTTGACAAAGATAGAGATGGTTTTGTTATGGGAGAAGGAGCCGGAGTTATAGTTTTAGAAACTTTAGAACATGCTAAAGCACGAGGTGCTAGAATATATGCCGAATTATCAGGATATGGAGCAACAGACGATGCTTATCATATAACTTCTCCAGATCTAGAGGGAACTGCATCAACCAATTGTGTAAGGAATGCAATTAAAGATTCAGGTTTTAATTTAGAAGATATAGATTATATAAATCCTCATGGGACTTCAACAAGCCTAAATGATAAAATAGAAACTTTGGTTTTTAAAAAGGTTTTTGGAGAAAGAGCTTATAAAATTCCTATTTCATCTACAAAATCTATGACGGGACATTTGCTTGGGGCAGCAGGAGCTGTAGAATTAATAGCTTGCGTTAAAACTATAGAAACAGGAATAATCCATCCTACTATTAATTATACAACACCAGATGAAGACTGTGATTTAGATTATGTTCCTAATGTTTGTAGAAAGAATCAAAATGTTAAAGTTGCTATTTCTAATTCATTAGGTTTTGGAGGACATAATTCTACTATAGTAGTTAATAAGTATGAATAAAAATGAAGATTCATTATTCAATTTTGAAAAGAAAATAGGGATTAAGTTTAATGATATTAATTTATTAAGAAGAGCTTTAACTCATACATCTTATTCTGCAGAACATTCTCTTGAAAATAAAAATTTATCAGAATTAGAATTAAAGCAGAATATTTGTTTGGATAATAATGAAAGATTAGAATTTTTGGGAGATGCAGTTTTATCTATGGTTATTTCATCATATTTATACAATAAATATCCGTTTTGGAGAGAAGGCGATTTAACGAAATATAGAGCTAAACTTATATCTAGAGATACATGTTATAATCTAGCAAAACAAATTGGAATAGGAGAATTTTTATTTCTAGGTGTAGGAGAAGAAAAGACAGGTGGAAGAGATAAATTTTCAAATTTAGCAAATGTTTTTGAGGCTTTATTAGGGGCTATTTATTTAGATAAAGGATTAGAAGTTTCAACAAGTTTTTTAATAGATTATTTAGAAAAATTAGAATTAAATGATTTTTTTTGTGAAGATTATAAATCACAATTACAAGAAAAAATCCAAAAAAAATATAAAGTTGCCCCTACATATGAAATTGTAGAGGAAAAAGGTCCAGCTCATAATAAAATTTTTGTTGTTATAGTAAAAATAGATAACAAGATTTTGGGGACAGGAGTTGGAAACAACAAAAAACAAGCACAGCAATTTGCTGCAAAAGATGCTTTAGGTCAAAATACAAATATAATTGGAGATTGAAAATGGCAATTTTAGCTAAAGATATTTTAAGTATATATGAGTTTATAAATAAAAATAGGAAAAAAAATATAAAAATAGAAGATGTTTTTAAAATTATATCTGACAATAATAATTTGCTATTTAATAGCGAGTTTAAGAATGTATTATTTAATGATATTGATAATTTTGATTTTGTAGATTCAGATTATTATGATGAAACATATTCTATAGATATAGATGATTTTGAAGAAGATTATGAAGAAGATGAGGATTTGAAATTTAAAAAGTTTAAAAGGTATTTTAATTAATGAAGTTAATAGTTGTAGAATCCCCAGCAAAATGTAAAACTATATCTAAAATTTTGGGCTCTAATTATAAAGTTATTGCTAGTATGGGACATGTTAGAGATCTTCCTAAAAATAGAATAGGTGTAGATGTAGAAAAAAATTTTAGTCCAATATATCAAGTATCAAGCGATAAAAAAGATACAGTAAAAAAAATTGTAGAGCTTATGGCAAAGGCAGAAGATGTATATATTGCAACTGACGAAGATAGAGAAGGGGAAGCTATTGGTTGGCATATTGTAGAGCTATCAAAGCTAGATAAAAATCAATTTAAAAGAATTACTTTTCATGAAATTACGCCACCTGCAATAAAAAATGCAGTTAAAAATCCTAGAGAATTGAATTTTAATTTAATAAATGCACAACAAGCTAGAAGAATTTTAGATAGGCTTGTGGGGTATAATTTAAGCCCTTTGTTAAGCAGGAAGATTTATAAAGGATTATCAGCAGGAAGAGTTCAGTCCTCTACTTTAAAGTTAATAGTTGACAGAGAAAGAGAAATACAAAATTTTGTTCCAGAAGAATATTGGACAATAGAAGCAAATTGTGAAAATTTAAAAAATGAAATAGTTAAATTTAAAGCAAAATTTTCAGAATTTAATGGGACAGTTTATAATAATGACAATTTGAAAACAGAAGAAATTGTAAAAAATATTTTAGAAAATGTAGATAAAGATAATTTTTTTGTAGAAGATATTTCAAGAAAAGATAGACTAAAAAAAGCAAGTCCTCCTTTTATAACAAGTACTTTACAACAAGTTGCATCTAGAGTTTTAGGTTTTTCATCCAAAAAGACTATGTTAGTTGCACAATCTTTATATGAAGGAATTTCTATTGGAGATCAAGAAGTAGGGCTTATAACTTATATGAGAACAGATTCCACAGCTATAGCAAAAACTGCAATAGATGATGTTAGAGATTTTATAAATAAAGAATTTGGAGAAAAATTTCTTCCTGCTAAATCAATTCTTTATAAAACAAAAGATAAAAATGCACAGGAAGCACATGAATGTATTCGTCCAACATATATTTTGAAAACACCAGATTCTATAAAAGAATATTTATCAAAGGATGAATATAAATTGTATGATCTTATTTGGAGAAGATTTGTTGCATGCCAGATGTCAGATGCAGTTTTTGATCAAAATACGGTTAAGTTAAAATCAAAAAATACTATTTGGACAAGTGTTGGAGAAGTTAAAAAGTTTGATGGATATTTAAAAGTTTATAAATTTGACGACAGCAATAAAGATGTAATTCTTCCAAACCTTGAAGTAGGAGAAAAAATAAAGGTTAATGATATAGACAGTAAACAACATTTTACTCAGCCTCCAGCGAGATTTACAGAAGCTACATTGATAAAAACTATGGAAAAAAATGGGATAGGAAGACCTTCTACATATGCTCCTACAATTTCTAATATTCAGCAAAGAGGGTATGTTAAAATAGAAGATAAAAAATTAGTTCCACAAGAAATAGGATTTAAAGTAATAGAAATGTTAGAGCAATTTTTTCCTAAAATTGTAAATCCAGATTTTACAGCAAAAATGGAAAACTCTCTAGATGATGTTGCAGATGGAAAAGAAGAATGGATTAAAATGCTAAAAGATTTTTATTCGCCTTTTAGCGAAGATTTGCAAAAAGCTGGACATCAAATGCCAGCAAAAGAATTGAAAAAAGCAGATAAAAAGTGTCCACAATGTGGAGCAGATCTAGTTTATAGAAATAGTAAATATGGTGAATTTATAGGTTGTAGTGCGTATCCAAAATGTAAATATATAGAAAAAGAAAAAAACGATTTTGAAAATAATAATTCAGAAAGTTCAAAAGAAGAAAATAATAATGAGAATGTTGATTTAGGAAAGTGTCCAAAATGTGGAGAGGATTTAGTCATAAAAAATAGTAGATTTGGAAAGTTTATTGCATGCTCCGGTTATCCAAAGTGTAAATATTCAAAAAATATGGATACTCCTAAAATAGATAAAAAATGTCCAGAATGTGGGGCAGAATTAGTTGTTAAATTTAGTAAAAGAGGGAAGTTTGTAGGTTGTAGCAATTATCCTAAATGTAAACATATAGAAAAAATTTAGAATCATTTTAAAAAAAAATTAAAAGTATTTTTAAAGCTAGAGATTATGATAGTCTCTAGCTTTTTTTATTTGGAACAGTATAAGATTTAGTCTATCTTAAAGACTGTATTAATTCTATTGATTTTCAAAAAACTTTACATTCTTGGATTGAAAACTATAACTCTGATTTCTCCCTTATCAATCTTTAAATTATTTAACTCCTAATCAGTTTTTTTTTAATTTCCTTTCTTTAGCTTCTTAATTTTTATTATTACTTTCTATCTTCCCATTTTTTTTACTTGACTAATAGGGGTCATTACAAAATTTATTGTTTATTTCCTTATCTGTCGGCTAAATGTGTGAGCCTCAATAAATTTTAAATAAAATCGCCTTTATTTATATGGGTAAGTCGGACTTTTTGCTAAAAAT
>CAYQVV010000001.1:9964-48727 GCA_964421155.1 uncultured Elusimicrobiaceae bacterium | reverse complement strand
CCTAAACTCTGTTCTTCTGCAGACAAAAAAGCTGTTAAAAATAACATAAAAACAATAGCTAAAATAATCTTTTTTTTATTCATAATATTTCTCCATTTATATATTTATGCAGTTTTTTGAGATATTAAAGTTTCTAACTCTGCCATTTTTGAATTCATAATATTTTTCCATTGCACATTAGTCGTAGAATTATAAACTTCTTTAAATGCATCATATGACTCTTTATATAATTTATTATTTTTATATAATTCTCCTAATTTAATAATACCTGATAATCTAGTAACATTTTCCTTAGGCTCTACTTGAATTAATTTAGCATATTCTTCAATAGCCTCTTTATCTTTAAATTCTTTTTCAAAAGATTCCCCTATTTTATATTGCACATATATTTTTTGAGAATCATCTAATTTATCTATTATCATTTTATAAACAAAAACTGCTCTCATATATTCTCTTATTTTTAAATAATTATCTCCAACATCTATCATCAATTGCAAAGCATCTATATTATCTTTATTCATATTATAATAATTTATAAAGTATCCATTAGATTTTTTAAAATCCTCTATTTCTTTATAAGAAACTCCTAAATTATAATTTACTAAACTAGCATACTCTGTTTTTGGATTTAAAATTAACAAATTTTCATATACATTTATTGCTTTATTATAATTTTTTATATTCAAATAAGAAGTCCCTAATCTAACATATGCTTTCTCTAAAAAATTACTATCTTTAAATCCTGAAAGTATTAGCTCATAATTTTTAATTGCTTCATTATATCTTTTTAAAATATAATAAATTTCTGCTAAATTATACTGTGCTGTTGCAACTTTGTCCTTATCAAAATCTGAATAGTTTCCTAAACTAAAAAACTTATTATACCAAACCATTGCACTTTCATATCTAGATTCTTCAAAATTATTTGAAGCTATTTTATAAATTATGTCTGTTGTTATCTTTAAACTTTTGTTAGTATCAACAAAATCTTTAAAAGTATTTTCAAAATCTTCTGCTATACTTATTTCTGCAACTTTAAGTCCTTTTTGATAGGCTTTATATTCCTGTTTTCTATATATTGTATTTTCTATTTGATCTATTACTTCCTTAGATTTTTCTTTATCTGGATATTCTAAAATAAATTCTTTAAATTTTTCTATTGCTTTATCATATTGTTTATCATTAAAGAAAGATTGTGCTATTCTTAATTTAGATTCCATTACTTCTGAAATATTATGATCAAAATTTAAAAATATATGTTCATAAATTTTAATAGCATCCATATATTTACCTGATTTATAATATGTATCTGCTATCTTATAAGCCACGGATAAAGTACTTTCATATTTAGGATATTTCTCTAAAATCTCATTCCATTTTTCTATAGCAGTAGAATAATATTCTTCTCTATAATAACAATTTCCCAATCTATACAAAGCTTCTGGTAATTTTTCGGAATTATCTGCTAAATTCACAAATTTTTCGTAATTTTCTATAGCTCCTATATAATTTTTTCTACTAAAATTTATATTGCCTAATTCATAAAAATTTTCAGACTTCAATTTATCCATATTTTCTTTTGTATTTAAAATAATATCTGAAATAATATTCCTATATTTTTCTGCCAAAACATAATTATTTTGACCATATTCACACCAAGCCATACCATCCATCGCTTTTGCATAAAAAATATCATTATTTTTACATTCATCCGCTATTTTTTTATATAAACTTTTTGCTTCTTTAAAATATTTCATTCTAAAACAAGAATCTGCAACTATAAGATAGATTTCTACCCTTGTAGAACTATTATCTATTTTGGGAATAATATTATTTAATATATAATGAAATTCTGTGGATATTCTAACAAAATTATTTTCTAGATAATTTATTTGTAGCATCATCAATAATGAATTGTCTCTCAAATCATATAAATTTTTCAAATTAAAACTTAATATTTTATCCACTGTTTTCTGGTAATTTTGTAAAGCTCCTTGATAATTTTTATTTTCTTTTTGAATATTAGCTAATAAATAATACATATAAATTGATAAAACAGATTCATCTATATTATCTTTTTGAAAAGACAATATTAACTTTTCAGCATTTACATAGTCTCCGATTTTATATAAACTCCATGCAGCCATAAAAACGGATTTTTTACCTAAATATTCTGTAGAAAATTTTGTATAACATTCTATGAAAGATTTTGCAGATTCATTATAATTATTATTTTTATAATAACTATAAGCTTTTAAATATAAAGAATATAAAGAATATAAAATTATCAACTCTAATTCTTTTTTATCTATTTTAAGGTCTTTTTTATTAGCCATTTTTACTTTATCAAAAAATTCTACAGCTTTATCATAATTATTCATATAAAAATAACTACAAGCAATTTTGTAGTCTACAAATATATTATATTCATCATTAACATATTTAATTTTATAATCAAAAAAAGATTTTAAAGACTCTTCATAATTTTTCATTTTATAAAAACAATCTCCTATAGAAAAGTCTAAAAATCGAGAATATTTTGTGTTTGGATTTCTAAGACTTAAACTTTTATATTCTCCAATAGCTAAAACATATTTTCCTAATTGCTCATAGGCCTTACCAAGATAAAACTGTGCATCTTCTGTATCAACTTTCTTTAATTTATAAATACTATCTTCATATCCACCCATAATAAAATCTGTTAACCCAGATGACAAATATAATTTTTTCAAGTTTACTTCGTCCATATTAACTGTGCTAATATTATTAAGAATATATTTTATAAACTTCCAATTTTCTTCATTCATTCCTATTTTTTTAGATATATTCATATAATTAACTGTCATAATATACAAAGTATCTAGAGTTAAATAATTTTCAGAATAATTTTTAGATAACTGAAATGTTTTTTGGAAATCATTTAAAGCAAAATAACATTCTATTATACGATAAGATATATTTTGCTTAAAAAACAAATCTGACTTAAGACTACTCGCTTTATCATAATAGTATAAAGCCGTTTTAATATTTACAAAAAACTCTTCTGTCTTAATGTTGTTTCTTTTAAAAATAGCAATTGCTTTAAAAAAATATAATTCTCCCAAAGCAAAATAAACCCTATATGTAAGTTCACTTGTAGGATAAAATTTTATAAAATTATCTAAATCAGATATAATACTATTTATGTTTGGTAGCATAGTTGGAGAAATGTCTTTTATTTCTTTAATATTTAACTTATAAAAATTATCACTGATATTTTTAAAAGTATTAGTTTGAACTTTTCCATATTTATCTGCTGATTTCATCTCTATAGAATCATTAGAAGCAAACAAAAACATATTAAAAACTAAACAAAAAAACAGAAAAAAATAAATCTTATTTATTTTCATATATAATTGTCCTCTATCTTTTTTCAAAATATAACTCCTAACTTTTAAAAAATATATCATTAGATTGAAGTGTAGACTCCATAACTGTATGCCAAATTCTTCCATCTGGGTTAACTTTTTTTCTTTCTACAATACTCATTTCTATTGGAATATAAACATAATGGTTATTTATATAACTAATTAAAACATCTGTCATCCCAGCCATGCCCGCATGAACAGCTCCTTGAGCTAACATTAAACAATAAGCAGAATCCATAGCATTTGCTGGGACACTTCTAATAGAATAGCTAGGATCAAAATATTTTACATTTATTTCTGTTTTTTCTATTTTAAAATAATTTTCTATTTCTTTTTTTAGAAAAATTCCAATATCTTTCAATTTTCTATTACCTGACATATCTCTTTCTTTAAAACTATTTTCATTTTTAAATAATTCTTGACCTGCTCCCTCTGCAACTAATACAACAGCATGTTTTTTCTTTAAAATTCTATCCTTTAAAACTTTCATAAAATTATTCAAGTCTATTTTTTTTTCAGGAATTAAACAATAATTAACATTACTATTAGCCAATGCAGTATATGCTGCAATATATCCTGACTCTCTACCCATAAGTTTTACTAGACCAATACCATTTGGCGCCCCTTTTGCTTCCTCATGGGCACTTTCTATAACTTTAGAAGCCTCTTGAACAGCAGTCTCAAAACCAAAAGTTTTATCTATACAATAAATGTCATTATCAATAGTTTTTGGTATCGCTATAATAGAAATATCTAAATTTTTAGATAATATATATTTTGCTAATTCACTTGCACCTCTTATAGTTCCATCTCCACCTATTGTAAATAAAATTTTCACATTATGCTTTAAAAGAACTTTTAACATTTCATCAAATTCTTGGTGCCCTCTAGAAGAAGATAAAATTGTTCCTCCTCTAGTATGAATATCATCTACATTTTCTGGAGTTAAATTAATAGGAGGAAATTCAGAATTTTCTGTAAGACCTCTATACCCATAACGAAATCCCAATATTTTATTAACACCATAACATTTAGACAATTCTATAACAATTGCTCTAATTACATTATTTATCCCTGGACACAAGCCTCCACAAGTAACAATTCCACATGTTATATCTGAATCAAAAAATACCTTTTTCCTAGGACCTGCTATTTCAAAAAAACTAACTTCATGCTTTAATATTGAGTTAAATATTTCTCCTTTATGGATATGAGTAATAACATTATCACTATCTTCTATAAAAGAAGTCTTATTTTTCTCCAAAGGAGAATTATAATTACACAGCCCTAATCTTTTTATATCAACATTTGAAACTTTCATAAATTTATCCAAAATTATTTTATTTTTAAAACAGCACCTTCATCTGCACTAGATACTAATTGGGAATATCTTAAAAGCCAACCTTTTTTTATTTTAGAAATAAATGGTTTCAATTTAGATTTTCTTTGAATAATTTCTTCTTCAGAAATCAAAACATTCATTATTTTCTTATTTACATCTATCTCTATAATATCCCCATTTTCTATTATTGCAATTTCTCCTGATGATGCTGCTTCTGGGGAAACATGCCCAATACAAAGTCCCCTAGTACCTCCAGAAAATCTTCCATCTGTTATAAGTGCAGCCTTTAATCCTTTCCCTTTCAATGCAGCTGTAGGAGAAAGCATTTCTTGCATTCCAGGACCACCTTTTGGTCCTTCATATCTAATTATAACAACATCTCCATCTTTTACTTCATCATTTAAAATCCCATATAAAGCATCTTCTTGAGATTCATAAATTTTAGCTTTTCCTTTAAAATAAAACATATCTTTATCAACACCATTAGTTTTCAAAACTGCTCCATTTTTTGCAAAATTTCCAAACAAAACTGCAAGCCCCCCCTCTTTTGAAAAGGCATCATCAATTTTGTGTATAACATATCCATCTGGATCTTTTGAATTTAAAACATAATCTTTTAGTTTGCCATAGCAAGTTTTCTGCTCTAAATCTAAAATATTTTCTAAATTTTTCTCTTTCAGCCCTTTATAAATTTCTTTTAAAACAGCTCCAACTCCTCCAACATTATCTAAATCTTCTATATGAACCTCTGGTCTAGATGGAGATATTTTAGAAATATTTGGAGTCCCTTCTGAAATTTTATTTATCATTTTTAAATCATAGTCTATTTCTGATTCTTTTGACAAAGCAAGTAAATGTAAAACAGTATTAGAAGAGCCTCCAATCGCCATATCAAAAACAAAAGCATTATCTATAGATTTTTGAGTTAAAATATCCAATGGTCTAACATTGTTTTCAATTAAATCCAAAAGTATTTTTCCAGAATTTTTCACCAAGTCTATTCTTAAAGGATTTATTTCAAATTGTCTTACTACATTATCCTTTCTAGTAGTTGCAGGAACTGTCCCATTACCAGGCAAAGCAAACCCTAAAATCTCTCCAATACAATTCATTGTATTGGCAGTAAACATTCCAGAACAACTTCCATATCCAGGGCAAGCAGTTTCTGCTAATAATTCTAGATCTTCATCTGTAATTTTTCCACTACTATTAGCTCCTACAGCTTCTGAAACAGAAATTAAATCTTTATTATTACAACTAGATCTCATAGGTCCACCACTAACATATATAGATGGAATATTTAATCTAACCATTGCATTATACATTCCAGGAACAATTTTATCACAATTCCCAATTCCTATCCATCCATCACAAGGATGTGCACCAATTATCGTTTCTATCTGATCAGTTATCAATTCTCTAGAAGGCAAAGAATACTTCATCCCTGCATGTCCCATAGCAATACCATCACAAACAGCTCCACCGACATTTGTATACCAAACATTTACGCCTAAACTTTCAAGATATTCTTTTAAAATATATCCTAGTTTATCTAAATGTGCATGCCCTGGGATTTGAGTACTAAAAGAATTTACTATTGTAATAAAAGGTTTTTTTAAATCATTTTTCTTTTTTATAGCTCCACTTGCAAATAAAAGAGATATATTAGGCATCATAAATTTCCCTTCAGAAAACAACCTACTACCTTTATCTCTTATATTTTCTATTGCAAAATTAACAAAATTTTTATTAGTTTTTTCCATATATAATATCCTTTAACAAATTTTTAAATTATATAACAAAATTTTTTTTTCGTAAATATATTTATTAAAAAAATATATTTATTTATACTCCTCTCTCATCCTTGTTCCAAATTATTTTATGCAATTGCAATTGAAAAGTAACATTATCCATATTCAAATTTTTTCGATTTTTTTTCATAAATTCTATTATTTCTTTATATTCTATTTTCCCAAACACGGGACTAATATAAATATTACATACTATATTGTATTTTTTAATTATGTCATTCATTTTTAATAAATCTGCATAATCTCCGACTACAAACTTTAAAACATCTGAATTTCTCAAAATTTTTAAATTATCCAAATTCATTTTATCTTCCATATTACTAGAAGGACATTTATAATCCATTGTTATGAAAACATTTTCATATTTTAATAGAAAATTTATAGGAACTGTTCCATTAGTTTCTATATTAATTTTATATTTTTCCCTATTTAATATTTCTATAAAATCTTCAATATTATCATGTATTAATGGCTCTCCGCCTGTTATAGTTAATAAATTATTTCCTATTTTTTTTATCTTAAATAAAATTTCATTCAAAGACATATCTATAAAAATAGAATTTTCATAACTATATTTTGTATCACAATAAGAACATCTACAATTACAACCTTCAAACCTAATAAATGTTGCTAATTTCCCAGCCCTTAAACCTTCGCCTTCTATACTATTAAAAATTTCTATTACTTTCATTTTATATAATTTATTGTTTCATAAATTGCAAATTATAAAGCTTTGCATAATATCCATTTTGGATTAATAATTCTTCATGATTACCTGACTCTACTATATTTCCATTATCAAAAACATATATTTTATCCGCATTAATTATAGTAGACAATCTATGTGCTATAACTATTGTAGTTCTTCCTTCCATCAATCTTTCTAATGATTTTTGGACCATATTTTCAGATTTTGAATCTAAAGAAGAAGTAGCTTCATCTAAAAGCAAAATAGGAGCATTTTTAAGCATAGCTCTTGCTATAGAAACCATTTGTTTTTGCCCACCAGACAAGTTTCCACCCCTTTCACCTATTCTTTCATTATATTGATTATCTTTATGCATAATAAAATTATGCGCTGCAGCATTTTTTGCAGCTTCTATAATATCTTCATCTTTAACATTTTCTTTCCCAAAAATAATATTATTTTTTATAGTATCATCAAATAAAACAACATCTTGAGAAACAAATGCAATATTTTCTCTCAAACTTTTTATAGAAACATCTCTTATATCTTGTCCATCTATTTTAATAATTCCAGACTCTACGTCATAAAATCTTAACAATAAATTTATAAGCGTAGATTTTCCTGAACCTGAAGCTCCAACAATAGCTGTAGTCTTATTTGGTTCAGCAATAAAAGAAATTCCATGCAAAACTTCTTTATCCTGTACATAAGAAAAGTGAACATTTTCTATCTCTATTTTTCCTTCTTTTATATTTAACTGTTTTACATTTTCTTTATCAAGAATTAATGGTTTATCTTCAAAAAGACTAAATAATCTATCTAATGCTGCTATTCCCATTTGAACCTTTACATTCAAACCTGCCAAGTTTTTTAAAGGTTTGTATGCTGCAACTATTGCTATTAAAAAAACCATAAAACTTCCTGGAGTCAATTTCCCTTGCATAATCCTAACTCCTCCATATGCAAGAGTTCCTGCCACAGCAATCCCTCCAAAAAATTCCATTAAAGGAGATAACATTGCATTAATTTTTGTCATTTTAAGACTAATATCTGATATTGCTTCTGCATTTTGGTCTATTTTTTTAACTTCCTTATCTTCTAAACAATAGGATTTTATAATTTTTACTCCTTGGAAAGCCTGTGCTAATGCACCATATAAACCTCCAGAACTCATCTGCTGATTTGTAGTCATTTTTCTAACTTTTTTACCAAAATAAATCAATGGCCAAAAAGCAATAGGAAAAAGAACAAACATAACTAATGCCATTTCTGCATTTTTATAAAACATAAGCCCTATCATAAAAACTACAGTACAGCTATCTCTAACTAAACTCGTTACACCATTTAGCATTGCTTCTTTTGTAATATTCACATCTCCAATAAAATGATTCAATAAATCTCCAGAATTTCTTCTATGAAAAAAACTTACATCTAATTTTATAAGATGCTCAAAAAGATCTACTTGCATCTTTTTTACCATATTTAGCCCAACTTTAGACATACTAACTTGTTGCAAATAAGTAGCAATTCCTTTTATTGCAAAAATTCCTATTATTTGTAATCCTATAATATTCAAAACTGCTTTATTTTTTGAAATAAAAACTTCGTCAAAAACTGGCTGTAGCATTTTAACAGATAAAGCCTCTAATCCCGATGCTATAATCATAAAAATTATAGATAAAATTATTATTTTTAAATCTGGAATAAGGTATGTTTTCCAAACTTCTTTTATTCTTAAAACAGATTTTTTTTCTAAATGTATTTTTTTATTAAATTTATCTTTAATATTTTGTATTAAAACTTTAAATTTGAAAAATTTATTAATATTAAACATATTCCCGTCCTATTAACTTAAAATAACTTTCTCCAATTCATTTATATCTGCATTTAATTTAATTATATCTGAAGAATTTTTTATTGCATTATCAGGATCTTTTAATCCGTGTCCAGTCAAAACACAAACAACTTTAGAACTATCTGCTATTTTTCCAGGATTTAAATTTATATATTTCATTAGTCCTGCAAAAGAACTTGCAGATGCAGGCTCACAAAAAACTCCTTCATATTTCGCAAGCATTCTATAAGCATTTAAAATCTCATCATCTGTAACCATATCAATAATTCCATTAGATTCATCTCTAGCAGCTTCTGCAAATTTCCAGCTTGCTGGATTACCAATTTTTATAGCAGTTGCTACAGTCTCTGGTTTTTCAACAATTTTTCCTAAAACTATTGGAGCAGAACCACTAGCTTCATATCCCATCATTTTTGGCAATTTAGTAGATTTACCTTTTTGTCTATATTCTTTATATCCTTTCCAATATGCTGTTATATTTCCAGCGTTTCCTACTGGTATAAAATGGTAATCTGGGGAATCTTCTAAATCATCAACTATCTCAAAAGCTCCTGTTTTTTGCCCCTCAATCCTATATGGGTTTATAGAATTTACAAGTACGATAGAAGTCTTTTCTGTTATTTCTCTAACCATCTTCAAAGCTATATCAAAATTACCATTTATTGCAATAACTTGAGCATTATGAATTAATGCTTGAGATAACTTTCCAAAAGCAATATTACCATCTGGAATCAAAACAACACATTTTAATCCAGCTCTAACAGAATAAGCAGCAGCAGAAGCAGAAGTATTTCCTGTCGATGCACAAATTACTGTTTTGGCGCCTTCTTCTTTTGCTTTAGTTATAGCCATTGTCATTCCTCTGTCTTTAAAAGATCCAGTAGGATTTAATCCTTCATATTTTAAAAAGATATCAAACTTAACATTCAAAATTTTTTTTAAATTAATTGCTTCTATTAAAGGAGTATTTCCTTCACAAAGAGACACAATTTCTGTTTTTTCTGAAACAGGTAAAAAATTTTTGTATCTATCTATCAATCCTTTATATCTCATTTTTCGCCTCATTAATTATATTTATTTTGCAACATCACTATGTCTAGTTTCTCTAATCAAAGTTACTTTTATCTGCCCCGGATAATCTAATTCTTTTTCTATTTTCTGTGTTATTTCTCTAGCCAATAACACCAAATCTTCTTCTCTGACTTTTACAGGTTCAACTACAATTCTAACCTCTCTTCCAGCTTGTATAGCAAATGATTTTTCAACACCTTTAAAAGAATTTGCTAATTCTTCTAATTTTTGAACTCTTTTTAAATAAAACTCTAAACTTTCTCTTCTAGCTCCCGGTCTTGCTGCAGAAATAGCATCTGCCGTAGCAACAATTACTGCCTCTAAACTTTCAGGTTTAACTTCGCCCTCATGATGAGCCAAAACAGCATTTATCATTTTTTTATTATTAGGATAATATTTCTTTAAAATATCCGCTCCTATTTGTGCATGAGTTCCCTCCACATCATGATCTACTGCTTTTCCTATATCATGAAAAAATCCTGCTTTTAAACATAAATCCACATCTAAACCTAACTCTGTAGCCATAAGTTTAGAAAGATGTGCAACTTCCAAAGAATGTTTCAAAACATTTTGACCATAACTAGTTCTATATTTTAACCTTCCCATAAGCCTTATTAATTCTTCTGGCAAACCAGTTACTCCAGCTTCTATACTAGCTTGTTCTCCAACTTCTTTTATATATGATTCCATTTCTTTTGAAACTTTTGCAACCATTTCTTCTATTCTAGCTGGATGAATTCTGCCATCAACTATTAATCTCTCTAATGAAACTCTAGCAATCTCTCTTCTAACCCCATCAAAAGAAGTTAAAGTTATCGCTTCAGGAGTGTCATCTACTATAACATCAACTCCTGTTGCTGATTCAAAAGCTCTAATATTTCTTCCTTCTCTTCCTATAATTCTTCCTTTCATATCATCATTAGGAATAATAACAGTACTCACAGTTATATCACTAGTATGCTCCACAGCAACTCTCTGAACTGCCAAAGATACTATTTCTTTAGCTTTTTTATCTGCACTTTCTTTTAACTCTTCTTCTATTTTTCTAATTCTAATACTAGCATCTTGTTTTGCTTCATCTTCAATATTTTTAATTAATATTTGTTTTGCTTCTTCACTACTCATACCAGATATTTTTTCTAGCTCTTTTCTTAACAAACCTCTTTCAAAATTTAAAGTTTCTTTAATTTCTTCTATTTTCTTATTTTCTTCTTTTAAAAAATCTTCTTGTTTTTTTAACTCTTTTTCTTTTTCTGTAAAAGCATCCTGCTTTCTAACAATATCAGTTTCTCTGTATGTCAAACTCTTTTCATATTGTTGCAATTCAACTCTTCTTTCTTTCAAATCTTTATCAAATTCTTGTCTTTCTTTATAAATCAAATCTTTTGCTTCTATAAGCATCTCTTTTTTCTTTGCTTCTGCTTCTTTTTTTGCATCTTCCAAAATTTTTTTTGCATTGTTTTCTGCATTTTTTGCATTATTTTCAGTTGATTCAAGGTTATATTTAGCATAAAAAAGTCTCAAAATAAAACCTATTCCAATTCCCACGATTAAAGCTAGTAAACTAAATAAAAATATCTGCATTTTTTCTCCTTCTATAGTCTTGCCCTAAATAAATATTTGAATCAGTAATTATAATATCCATTGGAAAATCGTTTTTATTTTTCAAAATTTCCAATTCTCCATTTTTACAAACTTGAAAGTCATAACAAAGACCTACAACTAAAAAATCAAATTTTTCTTTATTAATATTTTTCTCTAAAAAATCTTTCTTTAAATTTTGTAAAAACCTATCATAAAAACCTTTTCCAAAACCTATACGATTCCCAAAATTATCAAATACAATTCCCGGCACAAAAACTATATCAATTTTATTATTTTTTTCTTTTATATATTTTTCACTTTCAAAAAATATTTTCTCACAAACATCTACATCTGGTTCAAATATTTTATATTTACCAACTTTAAATTCATCTAAATTTTTTATCCAGTATGTTTCTATATTAAAATTTTCAACTTTAGGATAAATAGCTCCTCCAAAATTTTCAAAACAGTATTTAAAAATATTAATTGTTTCAACCTCATTATCAAAAGCATAATAAAGCATTATTCTAAAATTTTCATATCCTATTTTTTTAAATTTTGAAAATAAATTTATTACCTTTTTCGTTATTTCAACACTTTTAGCATCAACTTCTGTTAATGGAATAGAATTTCTTTTTTTTCTAAAAAAATCTCTTACAATACTTTTATTATTTTTAAAAAATAAAAAGTCCATTTCATTTTTCATTTTTTATATTCCAAAGTTTATATAAAAATTCTTTATATATCTTTTCTTGTCCCTCATTTCCAGGTTTATAATATTTTTCACTAAAATAATTATCTAAATATTTTTGCCTAACAAAATGCTGTTTATAATCATGCGGATATTTATAAGATTCTTCATCTTTTACAACATTTTTACTTGCTATAGTTTTCAAATATATAGGAACATCAAAAATTTTACCATTTTTAACATCATCTATAGCTTTATTTATTCCAATATAAGCACTATTACTTTTAGGAGAAATTGCCACTAAAACTGCCATTTCTGCCAAAATTATACGAGCTTCTGGCATTCCTATTTTTTCAACCATTTCCCAGCCAGCATTAATTGTAGAAAGAATATTTGGGTGTGCAAGCCCAACATCCTCAGAAGCACAAATAGCAATTCTTCTAGCTATAAAAGAAATATCTTCTCCAGCTTCTAACATTAATGCAAGCCAATACAATGAAGCATCTGGGTCACTTCCTCTCATACTTTTTATAAATGCAGATATAACATCATAATGAAAATTTTGTTTTTTATCATAACTTATTTTAGTTTTTAAAATATCATTAAAAGTCTTTTTAAAATTTTCTAATGTTATTTCTGGATACAACGCACTAACTGTCGCTTCTAAAACATTTAATGAATACCGTGCATCACCATTAGAAAATTCTGCTATATATTCCAAAACTGCTTCTTCAAAAAAATTTTTATCTTCATTATCTTTTTTTATAGAACAACTTTTTTTATCATTATATATATATATTAATGCTTTTTTTAATATGTTTAAAATATCTTCTTTTTTAAGTTTTTTAAATTCAAAGACCAAAGATCTGGAAATAATAGCATTATTTATATAAAAATATGGATTTTCAGTAGTAATTCCTATTAAAATAATAGCACCACTTTCTATTGAAGGCAATAATGAATCTTGTTGAGTTTTATTGAAATGATGAATTTCATCTATCATAACTAGAATTTGTTTTTTATAATTCTCGTTAAAGCTTTTTGCTTCTTGAATAATTTTTTTTATATCTGCAACTCCACTTGTAGTTGCATTTATTTCAAAAATTGGCATATTCATTTCACGAGAAATTATTTTAACTAAAGCAGTTTTTCCTGATCCTGAAGGACCAAAAAAAATCATATTAACAAGTTTTTGATTTTTAATAATTTTATATAAAATTTTATCTTCTGCTAGTAAATGTTCTTGTCCAAAAAAATCATTTAAAGTGCTTGGACGCATACAATATGCAAGAGGTCTATTTATATCAAAAAAATCCTCGCTATTAAACTCCGACATAAGGACTCTCTTTTTTTAGATAAAACCCGCAACTGCCGTAAAGTTATGCCGATAAGGAAACCTATCTACTAGGTGGGTGTTCTGTAATATAGACCAAGATCTACACTAACTCCAAACTCCCTCTTATCTAAACATAGTTCCAAAATGCTAACAATAACTTAACGAACAGAGCAGGCTAAAATTAAAATTATTTTTCTAAATTCTCTATCTTTTTTGATAAATCTGAATTTAATAAATCTAAACTTTTGTCAATTTTTTCTACTTTAGCTTTCATTTCAAAAAGTTCTTTACAGAGCAAAATTGATGTCATAACTGCAATTTTGCTAGTATCAACAATTTTTCTAGTTTCTGATATTTCTATCATCTTTTCTTCAACATATTTACCCAATGCATTCAAAAATAAAGGGTCACCATCGTCTTCTAAAAAATAATCTCTATTCAAAATTTTAACAATTACTTCTTTAGCCATAATTATAATTTATATTCTAATTTTTCTATTTTTTCTAATAGAAATTCTAATCTTTTTTTTATATCTCTATATTTTTTTTCTTTCTTTTCATAATCTAAAATTTTTTTATTAAACTCAAAAAGATCTAAGTCTTTCATTTTAATTTTTATTTTATTTTCTGAAATTTGCTTAGAATATTCTAAATTTAATTTTTTCAATTCTAAAATATAGTCTAGTAAAAATTTAATTTTCTTCTCTAAATCATCTAATTTTCCAATATACATATTATACTCTTATAACAAAAAAAATCAATTTTATTATGATTAAGATTCTATAAAATCTGCCTCTGTACCTATAACATAAAACTTATCATTTTCTTCTATCTTGTCTAAATATAAAGATTTTCTTTCAAAGTTTCCATTTGTATTTTTAAAATTATACTCCATCCAACTATGATTAGAATTTTTTTTCATTAAATTTAAATAATTTTTAACTATAAAATTTCCATCAGCATCTTTCATTTTTAAAATATTTGTATTGTCTATATAAAAAAATTCTGAATCAAAAATTTGAATTCCAAACATATCAACAAAAAAAAGTCTAGTATTATTTATAACTAAACTATTCAAAATATCTTTAACATCTTTTGAAATTTTTCCGTCTTTTAAACTTTTGGTAACAATACTTTTAACAATTTTATTATTTTCTTCTAAAAACTCTTTTTCCACTTTATTAATATTAGAAACTACACAAATTACATAAAAATTATTATCTATATTAACTTTATTCAAATAAACAAAATACCATTGCCATTTTTTAAATACAGAAAATTCGTCTTTATCATTATCTATAGAAAAATTAAGCCATCCTCTATTATTATTATTATCTAATATTAAATTAATATTTTTCCAAATAGACTTTTCATTACTACTTCTCAAGTTTTTTATATACTTATCTTCCTCATCTAAATTTACACTGTCTAAAATAATTTTTTGATTATTAAAATCTATAACAAAAAAAGCATTTTTAGTATCATCATTTATAAAATTTATTTCTTTATTTTTCAATTTTGTTTTAAAATTATCAAAGCCTATTTTTTGAATTTCGTCTGATATTTTTTTAGTCAAATATTTAACTTCAAATATATCATTTTTGTTTTTTTCTATATTAAAACAAATAGCGTCATCAAATAACACACTATAACATATTATAACTTTTTTATTTTCAAACATTTGTGTCTTAAAATATATATGTCTTGCGTAAGCAAGAGTTGGATCTATCTTTGGGCAATAATAAATTATCTTGCCATTATTGTTTATTTTTGAAAATTTTATAATATCTTTTATAAAATAATTATTTAATGAATCTTGTGAATCTAAAATATTTTCTTTTCTAAAATTTTTTTTAGTCCCTGTATTAAAAATAACATTTCCTTCTTCATCTATTATAAATAAAAAATTTTCCTCTCCAAAAAAATTAGAGACTTTTCTTCTAATAACAGGAAAAGACATAAAACCTTTCAAATTTAATAATCCAGAAATTTCATCTAATTCTTTCAAAACCAATTGTTCTTCTAATTTAACATTACCCTTAAATGTAGCAATAATATACTCTGATGAAGATGTTTTTACTATCTTAAAAAATAAAGTTTTCCATACAGGTAAAATATTATCAGATTCTTTTGATAAATAATATACAAAACCTTCTTTTTCATTAGATATTTTAGTTTCAAATAAGAGCCATTTTCTAAATTCTTCTTGGCTTACTACTCTTCCATTCATTATAACAATTTCTTTTTTTAATATATCATTATTTACAATACAATTTCCATTCAAATCAAAAACTAAAATAAAATCATTTTTATTAAACCAGTTACTTTTATACTCTTTAAATTTTTTAAATGCATTTTCTTCTTCTATTTGAACTAGTTTTGATGCACCATTTACTAGAGAAACTAAAGATTTTATATTTTTATTTTTATAAGAATCTGCAATTAAATTATTATTATTAAATAAAAACAATAAAAATAATAAAAGAAAAATATAATATTTATTTTTCAAAATTAATCCTCATATAAAAAATTATGGAAATACACTGACATTATTATAATAAAATAACACACTTTTTTATATTTTCAAGTTTTATTTTTATTTTTTATAAAAAGCTAAATATTGAACTATTTTCTCAAAAAAACAAAAAGGAAAAACTCTCTTAATAAACAAAGAAACTCTAGCATCTAATCCTATTACATTTCTAAATTTTTTTCTACGATTTTCTATTATGTCAACAACTTTCATTGCAACTTTTTCTGGATTCCCTCTCTTTTTATTTTTATTATTAATCCTATCTGTAATCATATTTTTTGTAAAATTATAATATTTACTTTCAATATTTTTATAATCTTTCGCAAATTTAGCATTTTCGCCAAAAATTCTAGTATCAAAACTTCCTGGTTCAATCAAAAAAACTTTTATTCCAAATGGTGCAAGTTCATGTCTCAAACTTTCTGAAAATCCATCAAATGCCCACTTACTAGAATTATATGCTCCTAATCCTGGATATGAAATCAACCCTGCAATACTAGATATATTTATAATTTTCCCATTTTTATTTTTGTGCATATTAGGCAAAACTTTTCTTATTAAATTTAAATGTCCAAAAAAATTAATCTCCATTTGTAATCTATATTCTTCTTCTGTTAAATCTTCAAAAAAACCTCCAAAAGCCTGCCCTGCATTATTAACTAAACTGTCTATTTTTCCATATTTTTTTATTATAGAATTTACACAATTTTCTATATTTTCTTTTTTAGTTATATCTAGTTCAAAGATATCAATACTTCCATTAACTTTTTTTACTTCATTCAATAAAAAATCTTGTTTATTTAAATCTCTCATAGTTGAACAAACTATAATATCTTTTTTTGTAGATAAAATTTTTGATATCAATAAACCAAATCCACTAGAACATCCTGTAATCAAAACAACTCTTTTATCATTCATAAAATCCTCATATTTTTAATTAGACATAAACTTTTAAAAAATATATAATTTCTAAATACATTTTCTTATTAAACATCAATAATTAATAATAATTTATATAATATTAAAATGTAACATTAAAAACAAGGATTATATTAATATGCTAAAAAAATTTTTTTTAAACAAAAATATAAAATTTAAATGTTTCGTAATCGCAATGGATTCTGAACTAAATCCAATATTAGAAATGATTACTCCATATGAAAAATTTGAATATCTAAATAGAGTTTTTTATACAAAAAATGATATACTAATAACTAAAAGTGGAATCGGAGAAATAAATGCAGCTACTGCAACAGAGGCATTGATAAATTTATTAGAAGGAAAAGAAAATATTGACTGTATAATAAATGTAGGATTATGCGGAAGTTTTAATAAAAAAGATCACAAAATAGGTGATATTTTTATGGTTAAAGATGTAGTTCATTATGATTTCGACCTCAGTGCAATAAATGGAACGAAAGTAGGACAATACCCTGAGTATGAAAAAAATTATTTTGAAGCCGACATAAGCTATTTTCAAGCTTTGCAAAAAATTTATAATGATAAAATAAAATTAGTCCGATGTGCAAGTGGAGACAAATTTATAGCTGATAAAAATTTTCAAGAGTATATAATAAATAATTTTGAAGCTGATATTTGCGAAATGGAATCTGCTGGAATAATAATAACTGCAAAAAAACACAATATACCAACTATATTTATAAAAGCTATATCAGATATTGTTCAAGACGAAAACTCTCAAGATGATTTTAATAAATCAACAAAAAATATAGTTTATAATTATTTAGAAGTAATAAAATTAATAATTGAAAATAAATTAACAAAAAGAATTCCTTCATTCAATATAGATCACAATAAGCTTGATATAGGATTTTACACATCAAGAATAGATGGGGATATTTTCACATATGATTTAAGATTTAAGATTCCAAATAATGATGATTTTATTCCTGTAGATGCTATGCATACTGTAGAACATCAAATGGCAACATTCTTGAGAAATAGCTATGCAAAAGATAATATAATATATTTTGGAGCAATGGCATGTGGAACTGGATTCTATTTATTATTGAGAAATATTGATTATAAAGAAGCAAAAATATTAACTGAAGAAGCTCTTGAAAAAACAATATCGTCAAATGAAATATTTGGATCTACAAAAATTGAATGCGGGAACTCAAAAAATCATAATTTAGAACTTGCAAAAACTCTATGCAAAAAATATTTGGAAGAAATTAAAGAAAAAAATTTTTTTAAATATGAGGAATAAAATGAACACTAATTTTTATAAAATAAATATTTCCGGATTAGAAAGAAATTTACCTATATGTAGAATTAATGATTCTTTAGCAATTGCTGCATTCATAATGTTTTCAGATATTGAACTGACTATTCATTCAGCAAAAGAACTTCTAAAAAAATCAAAAGATTTTGATATAATAATAACAGCAGAATCAAAAGGAATCCCTTTAGCATATGAAATGTCAAAACAATCTGGAAAAAATTATATACTAGCAAGAAAATCAAAAAAACTTTACATGAAAGAACCGGTTTCTATAGATGTAAAATCTATAACAACAGCATCCACACAAACATTATATTTAGATAAAAAAGATGGGGAAATGCTGACAAATAAAAAAGTGTTAATTGTAGATGATGTTATAAGTACTGGAGGATCTCTATTTTGTCTTGAAAAATTAGTAGAAAAAATGGGTGGCAATATTAGCCAAAAAATGGCAGTATTAGCAGAAGGAGATGCTGCTAATAGAACAGATATTGTATATTTAGAAAAACTTCCTCTATTTTCATTATAAATTTATAAAAAAAAGGATACTTTTAAATTATGTTTTTAGATATTATAAAAATTTTTGTTAAGTCTGGGAAAGGTGGAGATGGATGTATAAGCTTTCATAGAGAAAAATATATAGAATTTGGTGGCCCTGATGGTGGAAATGGTGGAAATGGTGGAAATGTATATATTATAGCTGATAAAAGATATGGAACATTATACGATTTTACAAGGAAAAGGCATTTTGAATCAGACGAAGGGATGCATGGAAAAGGTTCAACAAAAAATGGAAAAAAAGGGGAAGATCTATATATAAATGTTCCTGTTGGAACCCAAATATTCATATATGATGAAAAGAATCAAACAAAAACATTTAAAGCTGATTTAGTTAAACAAGGTGACAAAGTCAAGGTTGCAAATGGAGGAAGAGGTGGAAGAGGAAATGCAACCTTTAAAACTCACAATAGAACTGCTCCTAGAATCGCTGAAAAAGGAGAACCAGGAGAAGAAATTACTTTAATATTAGAATTAAAACTTATAGCTAAAATAGGTTTATTAGGATATCCAAATGCAGGAAAATCTACATTTTTAGCAAATGTAACAAAAGCTAAACCAAAAATAGCAGACTATCCTTTTACAACAATATCTCCAAATCTTGGTGTTATTGAATATTTTGACAAACAATTCGTTATAGCGGATATTCCTGGAATTATAGAAGGAGCTCATGCAGGAGTTGGTTTAGGACTAGATTTTTTAAGACATGTAGAAAGAACAAAAATATTATTTCATTTATTAGACATAAATGGATATGAAAATGAAAATGATTTATACAAAAATTTTATGAAAATGAATGAAGAACTGTTTTTATATAATGAAAATTTAATAAATAAAAAACAAATAGTCCTAATTACAAAAATGGACACTTTTCAAGAAAATAAAAAAAATAGAACCGCATTAGAAAAAATTAAAACAAAAATTAAAAATAATAAAAAATATAAAATCATAGAAATATTTGAAATATCTTCTTTGTCAAAATTAGGATTGAAAGATTTTCTGAATTATTTATATGAATTTATGAAAACATTTGAAAATGAATTAGATAATGAAGTCAGCATAATAGAAGAAAATATTCCTGAAATAAAATTAGAAGACGAGTTTAGAATTGAAAAAACCGAAGATGCATTCATTATAAAAGGAAAAAAAATTGAAACTATAACTGCAATGACATATTTAAACGAACCTGAATCTCTAATTAGATTTCAAAATATACTCATAAAAATGGGGATAGATGAAGAATTAAAAAAACAAGGAATAGAAGAAGGAGATCTAGTTATTATTGGAAAATTTGAATTTTATTATAAATATTAAACATTTTCATTTTATTTAAATTTTTATGTTTTAGAGCGAATCTCATATAAAATGACCTATTACAAAAACAATTTTTCTGCTACGACTTCGTTATTTTTAACTAACATAATTAATCTCATTATGCTCGTTAAAAATGCCTTGTCTCGCTTAAAAACTTATTTTTTCATGAACGATAATTTTATATGAGATTCGCTCTATCTGGAGTTTTTTTATTATGATATTTTATTTACTATTTTTTATTTATAACTTAATTTGGCTTTTAAGCTTTATATTTTTTGTTCCATACTATATTTTAACTGGAAATAAAAAAATACTAATTGATAGATTTTGTCTTTATAATGTAGATGATACTGATTTTATTTGGATTCATGCTTCATCTATAGGAGAAACAAAAATTGCAAAAAAAGTTATTGAAGAAATTAGAAAAAAAACTTTTGAACCTATAATTTTAACAGTTGTTACAAAAACTGGGTTCGCTCTAGCTCAAAAAAATATTTCTTCTGAGCAAAACATTACAATAAAATATGCTCCTTTTGATTTTTTTCCAATGATTTTAAACTGGGCTGACAATTTAAAAATTCAAAAATTCATATCAATAGAAACTGAAATCTGGCCTTCTTATATTTTAGCTTTGGATAAAATAAATGTCCAAAAATACATAATAAATGCTAGACTTTCAAATAAAAGCTTTCCAAAATATCTAAAATTAAATAATTTTTTAAATGTAAAATTTATTACAAAAATATTGCAAAAATTTGATATAATATTTACTCAATCTGAAGAAAATAAAAAAAGATTTTCAAAATTAGAAGTTAACAAAAAAAGAATCATATCTCTAGAAAACTTAAAATATGACTTAATTAAAATAGCAAATGATATAGATTATAAAAAAGACAATTTCTCTATACTAAAACCAAATTTTAATAAAATTAAAAATAAATTTATTTCTGCTGGAAGTATTAGAAATGGAGAAGAAGAAATACTAATAAAAACATTTTTTGAATTAAAAAATAAATTTAAAGAAAATTTTAATTTAATTTTTTTTATAGCTCCTAGGCATTTCAAGAATATTTCTAAAATAATAAAAATTATAGAAAAATATAATTTTAAATATATTCTATTTTCTGAATTAAAAAATATTATGTCAAAAAAACAAAATAATTTTAATTTTAATGTTATAATTTTAGATGTTTTTGGAGAACTAATTAATATTTATAAAAATTCAGATATAGTCTTTGTTGGAGGAAGTTTAGTTAATAAAGGTGGACAAAATATTGTAGAACCTGTAAGCCTTGCAAAATTAACTATATTTGGAAAATATATGTCAAATTTTCAAGACATAACTGACAAATTATTAGAAGCAGATGGAGCTATTCAAGTAAAAAACGAAAAGGAATTATTTGAAAAGTTAAAATTTTTTTTAGATGAGAAGAATGAGTTAGAAAAAAATATAATTATACATAAAGGATTGCAATGTTTAAAATCCAGTCAAGGTGCTACAAAAAAAACTATAAATTATATTTTTTCAAAATAATATTTTTTAATAACATTTCTAGAATAAAAATAATAGGATAAAATTATGATTAAAATAATACAATTTATAAATGTTTCAAAATCTTTTAATGGAAAATTAGTTCTAAATGATTTTAATTTTACATTCAATAATGGAAATACCTACTTTTTGTATGGAAATAGTGGCTCTGGAAAAACTACAATATTTAATTTATTATTAGGCGAAGAACATCCTGATAATGGAGAAATAAAAATATGTGGAGATGATATTAAAAAATTTAGCAAAAGTGATTTACTTACATACAGACAACAAATAGGAATAGTTTGGCAAAATTTACTTTTAATAAAAGAAAAAACTGTTTTTGAAAATATTTCATTACCTCTCATTTTAAAAGGAGAAAATTCTAATTCAATAAAAAATAAAGTAACAGAAATATTAGAAGAATCTAATTTCATAAAAGAAAAAGATAAATTCCCTACAGATTTAACATTAGGGAAAAAACAAATAATAGCTATTCTAAGAGCTATAATAACAAATCCCAAAATAATTCTTTTAGATGAACCAATGAATCATCTAGATACTCAAACAGAAAAAAAAATATGGAATTTAATAAATAAATATAAAGATCCAAATGCTGTGACTATATTTACAACAAGCCAAAAATATATAGTGGAAAATTTTGAAGGAAATATAATAGATATGCCATCTTTATAGGTATAAATTAATTATAATTTTTTTATTTAGATTTTTTTTAGAATTTATTTAATATATTTTTTTATTTTTTCTCAAATATTTTTTCTATATTATCCCAACGATTTTGTGCAGATAAAACAAATTTCAGAACAGATCTAAAAACTCCTTTCCCACCTATACAATCTGTTTTTAAGTCACAAATATTGATTACCTCTTCAACTGCGTCAAAAGGACATATAGACAATCCAACAGCTCTTAAAACAGGTAAATCTATAAGATCATCTCCTATATATGCAATTTCTTCATCTTTTAAATTAGAAAGTTTTTTTATTTCTTTATATGCTGAAATTTTATCTAACTCTCCCATAAATAAATATTTTATATCTAAATCTTCAGCTCTTTTTTTAACACTTTCAGATTTTCTACCTGTTATACAACCAACATCTATATCTGGCAATCTCTTAACTATAGAAAAGCTCAACCCATCTTTAACATCCCAAACTTTGATTTCATTTCCTAAAGCATCAAAAATTATTTCTCCTTTAGTCAAAACGCCATCAACATCCATCAATATCAATTTAATTTTTTTAGCCTTTTCTATTTCTATATTTTTATCTATCATTTTATTTATCCAAATTAAACTAAATTATATAATATATTTGCGATAATAAATAAAAAAGTTATAACAAAATAAAAAATCAAAAGTAATAAAAACATTTTATAAATCTTAATATTTAACTTAATTTCAAAATCTAACGGATGTCCGCATTTAAAACAAGTATTAAATTTTTTTTCTGAATCTTTTTGATTATCAAATTTACAATTTGGACATTTAATCGAAATAAAATCTTTTTTCAAAATATCATTTTCAATACTTTTATTTTTGTTTTTTGAAATCTCTAAATATTTATTTTTATATTTTTGTTTCATAATAATTTATAAATTTTATATTAAACTTTTTTTATAAAATATTCATTAATAACGGAATTAACAAATAATTTTTTTATCATATTTTCCACAATATCTATACTATATTTTTTTTCTACTAAATATCTAATTCCTGTTTTGACTTTTATATCTCCATTTATTTCTAAAGTTTTTATGCTTCTTTCTATTGTTTCTCCTACAGAATCTGTAACTCCATTTTTTAACCAAACATCTATAACATAAAAATCATTATATCTAGAATCTTGTATATCTGAATTTATACTATATTTTTGAATTATTGGATCTACCAATAATTTATCTGCTATAGCCTCTAAATCATTATCTGAAACTAACCCTAAAAATTCATACAAATGCTCAACTTTAAAACAAAAATCAGTATTATATCCTGAAATAATCATTGTATTTTTTTTAGATTTTGAAATAACATCAAAATCATCTTTTTTATAAAAAATTTGTATAAAATTAATATCTTTTTTATCCATTTTTTCCCTATTTTTTATTTTTATTTATATGATTAATCAAACATTCATCTAATTCTTTTATAGTATCATGTCCTTGATTTATTAATCTATGCTTCATTGCTGCTAATTCTACAAGTCCAGCCAAATTTCTACCAACTTTAACTGGTATAACTATTTTTGGAATATCTACTCCTAAAATATTTTCATATATACCAGCACACCCCAATCTATCATATTGCTTTTCTGAATCCCAATTTTCTAACTCAACCATAAGATCTATATTCGTTTTATCCAATATTGAGCTAACTCCTAAAAGCTGTTTTATATTAATTATTCCTAATCCTCTTATTTCCATATGATAAGGCAAAATTTCATTCGCAAAACCAACTAAAATTCCACCAGATTTCTTTTTTATATTTACCAAATCATCACATACAAGTTGATGTCCTTTATAAATTAAATCTAAAGCACATTCACTTTTTCCAGATCCACTTTTCCCAACAATTATAACTCCCAAACCATACATCTCAAGTAAAACTCCATGTATTGAAATTCTAGGAGCTATTTCATCTTCTATATAAGCATTCATTTCTCGGACAAAATCAGAAGTAGACATACTTGTTTTTAAAACAGGTGTTTTATATTTTTTACAAATATCTAAAAATTCGCTTGCTGGAATTAATCCATTTGTTGATATAAAACAAGGAATATTAAAATTTTTTAAAATTTTTTCTATAACTTCTAATCTTTTACTGCTTTCCAAATTATTAAAATAAAAAATTTCAGTATTTCCTAATACCTGAACTCTATCATATGCAAAAAAATCTAAATAGCCTGCCAAAGCTAATCCTAATCTATTTACATCTGAATTCATTATATTTCTATCTAAATTGACATTTTCAGTTAAAACTTCTAAGTTTAAAATTTTTCTCTTTTTTTCATATATATCTTGAAGTTTTATACTCGCCATAAAACTTATTCCTCTTCTTTAATAATCTTTATAACTTCTTCTGCTGAATTCATTTCTTTTAAAGGTTCTCTAAAATATTTATCTTTTAAAAGTTGAGATGCTTTTGCTAAAACTTTTAAATGTAAACTTGCTGATTTTTCAGGAGATAAAAACATAAATATTATATAAACAGGCTCTCCATCAAGTGAACTAAAGTTTATTCCTTTTTTAGAAATTCCCAAAACTATAGAAACATCTTGAACTAAATCTGTTTTTGCATGAGGTAAAGCAACCCCTTGTCCTATTCCAGTTGTTCCTAAATTTTCTCTTTCCATCAAAGCCTTAATAATTGTTTCTTTATCTTTTATTTTTCCAGCTTTTTCAAGTATATCAACCATTTCAATTATAACATCTTTTTTCGAAGTACTTTCTAGTCCAACTTTTATCATATCTGTAGATAAAAATTCTGAAATTTGCATATTCACACCTCTTTTATAAATTTTTTTATTTTATAAATTTATATTTATAAATTTATTTAGCTTTTAATACTTAAGTATGCTTCTATAAAACCCGTTATTTCTCCATCCATAACTGCTTGCAAATTACCAACTTCAAAATTAGTTCTATGATCTTTTACAAGAGTATATGGACAAAAAACATAAGATCTAATTTGACTTCCCCAGGCAATAGAGCCTTTATTATCATAATGTTTTTCTGTATCACTTCTTCTTTTCTCTTCTTCAAGTTCAAATAATCTAGCTTTTAAAAGTTTTATAGCTGTTTCTTTGTTTTTATGCTGTGATCTTTCATTTTGGCATTGAACTACTATTCCTGTTGGCAAATGAGTTATCCTGATAGCAGACTCTGTCTTATTAACATGTTGTCCTCCAGCTCCAGATGCCCGATAAGTATCAATTCTTAGATCTTTATCTTCTATTTTTATATCTATATCATCTTCTATTTCTGGAATAACATCGCACGATGCAAAGGAAGTATGTCTTCTCTTATTTGAATCAAATGGAGAAATTCTAACTAATCTATGAACTCCTATTTCAGACTTCAAATATCCATAAGCATATTCACCTTTAACCAAAATTACAACACTTTTGATTCCAACTTCTTCTCCCGGCAAAATATCTAAAATTTCAAAACTAAAATTTTTTCTTTCAATATATCTACAATACATTCGAAAAAGCATCTGTGCCCAATCACAAGATTCTGTCCCACCTGCACCAGCATGCAATGTCAGAATTGCATTATTTTTATCAAATTTCCCACTAAGTTTTAATTCAAGATTTATACTTTTTATTTTATTCAAAATTATTTCAAAATTTTGCTCTAAATCAGATATTAAATTAAAATCTTTTTCTTCTATTGCCAACAAGTATAACTCGTAATTACTATTCGCTTCTTCCAATAACTCTTGAAAAATTTTTATATCTGTTTTTAATTTATTTATTTTTTGTAATGTATCTTGAGAATTTTCTAGATTGTCCCAAAAAGCAGATTCAAATGTTTTTTTTTCTAAAAAATCTAACTCTTCTATTTTTTTGTCAATATCAAAGAAACCTCCCTATTTCGGAAATACTTTCTTTTATGCTTTTATAATATAATTCTAATTCCTTTTTATCCACAAAAAAACCTTTTTATTTTAATGCTTCTAAAAAACATCCAAAAGCACCATTAAATTCATTCATTTCTAGATTAAAAACATTTTTATTTTTTAAATTATTTTCTATAAAATATTTTATAGAAAAATTCTTATTCATTCCACCAACAAATACAATATTATTTTGAGAAAATTTTTCCAAATCTTTTTTTATTTTAGAAAAAATAGAAAAATTTACTCCACTAGCTATATTTTCCAAACTCTCACCATTTACTATATGAGAAATAACTTCACTTTCTCCAAAAATGGCACAAGTATTTGAAAGTTGTATCGGATTTAAATAATATTTTCCCATTTCATCTATAGGAAAATCCAAAATTCTAGCCATCTGCTCAAAATATCTACCGCTACCAGAAGCACATTTATCATTCATAATAAAATCATCTATTAATCCATTTTTAACAGAAATAATTTTAGTATCTTGCCCACCAATATCTAATATTAAAAAATCTTTATCTACAAAAAACTCTTTATCAATATTTTTTCTCAATTTTGAATCATTTTTTAAATCAATTTTTTTATTAGAAATTAAAAAAATTACTCCCAAATAATGAGCTACTATTTCAGAAATTATATGTGTATTTTTAAAATTAACTAAATTCCTTCCATATCCAGTAGCAAAAATTTTTCTAATATTTTTATTTAAATTTAAAACTCTTTTTAATTTATCTAAATCTAAATATAACCTTTTACTATTTTTTTTATTAGATTCTTGTTTATTTAAACAAAAGTTTTTATAAAAAAAAATTGTATCAAATTTAAAAGTTTTATAATCTTCTGCGTCTAATCCATATACAATTTTTACAAATCTAGATCCTAAATCTATTCCTAAAGAAATTTCTTTATTCATTATTAAAACTTAGATAATCCCTTTTTTAACTAAAGCTTCTGCGATTTGAACTGCATTGGATGCTGCACCCTTCAAAAGATTATCACTGACAACCCACATATTTAATCCATTGATAACAGTTTTATCTTCTCTAATTCTTCCAACAAATGTTTCATATTTACCTTCTGCAAAAATAGGCATTGGATATTCATTTTTTGAAGGATTATCTTGAACTACAACTCCATCAGCTTTTGACAATATTTCAATAGCTTTTTCTCTTGAAATAGGATTTTCTGTTTCTATATTCACAGATTCTGAATGTCCTCTATAAACTGGAACTCTAACCGTCGTAGCTGTAACTTTTATAGAATCATCACCCATAATCTTATTTGTTTCTTTTATCATTTTGACTTCTTCTTTTGTATACCCATCTTCTAAAAATACATCTATATGCGGAATAACATTGAATGCAATTTGATGTTGAAATTGTTTAATTTCAATTTTTTTCCCATTTTCAATAGCAGTCATTTGATCTTTTAAATCAAGGATTCCTTTTTGTCCTGCACCAGAAACTGCTTGATATGTTGAAACTACAACTCTTTTTATCTTCGCATAATCATGAATTGGTTTTAATGCTACAACCATTTGAATAGTAGAACAGTTTGGATTTGCAATTATATATTTGCCTTTTTCTAATGCATTTGAATTTACTTCTGGAACAACCAAAGGAACTCCATTATCCATTCTCCAAGCACTTGAATTATCTATGCAATAACACCCAGCCTCTGCACAATATGGAGCAAATTCTTTTGAAACACTTCCACCAGCAGAAAATATAGCAACATCATACCCTTTAAATGAATCCTTTGTTAATTCTTCTACTATATATTCATTACCTTTGAATTTTATTTTTTGACCAACACTTCTTTTAGAAGCTAATAATTTTAACTCACTAACTGGAAAATTTCTATTTTCCAATGTTTTTATCATTTCCCTACCAACAGCACCTGTTGCACCTGCAACTATAACTTTATACCCTTTCATTTTTTTACCCTCAAAAATTAAATTATTCATCAATTTCTATTTCTAAATTATCAACAAAATATTTTACACTCCAATATAAATAATAAGGAAACATTATCCCTAAAGTAATTACAGATAAAATTATAAAAAATAAAGATTTAAAAAAATATTCTACAAAATGACCTGTAAACAAAACTTTTCCTTTTTTCATAATAAAAAATCCATTTTTATATCAATCCTGCCACAGCATCTCCAACTTGATTTGTTCCCATTCCCATCTTTCCTGCTGCTTGACTAGGCATTGTCTTTATAACTTGCATAACAGCTTCTTCTATTTTTTTAGCTGCTTCTGATTCTCCAAGATGATCTAACATCATCTGAACTGACATTATAGATGCAATCGGATTGATAACATTTTGTCCTGTATATTTTGGAGCACTTCCACCTATAGGTTCAAACATAGAAACTCCACCTTCATCAGGATTTATATTTCCTCCTGCCGCAACACCCATTCCCCCTTGAGTAATAGCACCCAAATCTGTAATTATATCTCCAAACATATTATCAGTAACAATAACATCAAACCATTCAGGATTTTTTACCATCCACATACAAGTTGCGTCAACATGTGCATAATCTAATTTTATATCAGTATATTTTGTTTTTCCCATCTCTTGAAATGTTCTATTCCACAAATCAAAAGCATATGTCAAAACATTAGTTTTTCCACAAAGTGTTAACTTATTATCTTTATTTCTTTTTCTTGTATATTCAAAAGCATATCTCAAACATCTTTCAACACCTTTATAAGTATTAACTGATTCTTGAACAGCAACTTCATCTTTTGTCCCTTTTTTCAAAAATCCACCTGTTCCTGCATATAAACCTTCTGTATTCTCTCTAACAACAACATAATCTATTTCTTTTGGCCCTTTATTTTTCAAAGGAGTTTCCACATTTTCATATAATTTAACTGGTCTTAAATTTATATATTGATCCAAAGCAAATCTAATTTTTAAAAGAACTCCTTGCTCTAAAATTCCAGGCTTAACTTCTGGATGACCTATTGCTCCCAAAAGTATTGAATCTAATTTTCTCAAATCGTCTAAAACAGTATCTGGACAAGTTTCTCCAGTTTTTAAATATCTAGCTCCACCTAAATCAAAATCAACTAATTCTGTTTTAAAATTATATTTATTCTCAACAACTTTTAATACTTTTAATGCTTCTTTAACAACTTCAGGACCTGTACCGTCCCCACCAATTACACCTATCTTATAACTTTTCATTTTTCACACCTTCTTTTTTATATTTAAAAATAGCTTTTATTTTTTTATTTCTGTTTTGCCTTGACAATTTATACATAATCTAGAAGTAGGTAAAACTTTTAATCTAGCATCAGAAATGATTGCTCCACATTCTTCACAAATACCAAACTTACCATTTTCTATTTTCTGTAAAGCATTATCTATCTCTGTTATCATATTCCTATCATTATTTGTTGCTTCAAAAATAGCTTCTCTCTCAGCAGAATCAAAAGCATTGTCTATGCTATCCCCTACTTCTTTTTCGGTTATATCTGCAGTCCTCTTGGAAGATTTTAATAAATTTTCTCTTTTAGCTAAAAGTTGTTCTTTGATTTCTTGAAGTAATTTTGTATCCATCTATCCCCCATAAAAGATAAAATATGACATATTAAATTTTTTCATTTTACTAAATTTTTTTGGATAAGACAAATTTTAATTTTTTTTAAAATTCCTTATCTGCCTCTTCAAACCCTTTTCTTCTCAATATACAGCTATCACATATTCCACATTCTTTTTCCCCACCCTCATAACAAGACCAAGTTTTTTCAAAAGGGACATTCAATTTCTTGCCTAATAAAACTATTTCTTTTTTAGACAAATTCAAAAGTGGAGCAACTATTTTCAAGTTATTATTTTCACTTCCACATTTAGTCCCAAGATTAATAGCTTTTTGCATAGCATCTAAAAATTCTGGTCTACAATCTGGATATCCACTATAATCCACACTATTTGCACCAATAAATATTGTGTCTGCTTTTATAACTTCTGCATAAGCTGTAGCAATACTTATAAAAATCATATTTCTTGCTGGAACATATGTTGAAGGAATATCTGAAAAAATTTCTCTATTTTTTGGCAAAATACCATCTTGACCTATCAAAGAGCTTCCACCCCATGGAAAATTAATTTTTGATATATGATAATCAATACCAAAATTTTCTGCAATATTTTTAGCAACAACGACTTCTTTATTATGCCTTTGTCCATAATCAAAAATTATTGCAAAACATTTATAGCCCTCATTTTTTGCCCAAAATAAAGTGGTAGTGGAATCTAATCCTCCAGACAATAAAACAACTGCTTTTTTATTCATAAAAAATCTCCTAACATTCCACACACAATTTCATTTATTTTAATATTTTATCTGCAGCAATATGAAATATTTCAGAAATTGTTGGGTGTGCAAATTTAATTTTTTGTAAATCACTAATTTTCATTTTATTCGATATAATTAAACTAGAAATAGCAGAAAATTCACAAGCATTATGCCCAATTATACTTATACCTAAAATATCGCCATTTTCTCTATAGTTTATAACTAAAAAACCTTTTATTGTATTCTCTGCAACAGCTTTTCCTATTTCTGCAAAATTTACCCTAACTTGATTTATATTTTCAGATGAAAATTTCAATTTAGACTGATATAAAGTCAATCCAACTCTTGAAATTTCTGGATTAGTAAAAATTACCATAGGCAAATTTTCATATTTACATTTTTCTTCAAAAAAATTGTCTAAATTATTATTTCCTTTTTTCTTTTCAATGAAATATTTTAATAATATTTCAGAATCAAAATATGCTTTATGAGCTAATTGTGGGCCACTTGCTAAATCTCCTATTAAAAAAACATTATCTAATATTTTAAATTTTTCTCTTAGACTATTATTTAATAAATTAGTATTCAAATCTTCAGGATTTATTCCAAGATTTTCTAATCCTATACCAAACAAATTTCTAATTCTTCCACTACAAATTATAACAAAATCAAAAAAACTCTCTTTATCATCAAAAACTATTTTAGTCTTTAATTGATTTTCTATTTCACAATTCAAAATTTCTTTTATTTTTGCATTTAAATTTAGCTTTACACCTTTACTTTTCAATTCATTAGAAAGCTCATTAGAAATTTCTATATCTTCATTTACTAATATCCTATCTCCTTTTTCAAATATAGATATATCATATCCAAAATCTGCCAAACTAGAAGAGTATTCACAACCTATAACGCCACCACCAATGATAGCAATTTTTTTATTAATATCTAAATCCGATAACTGCCAAAAATCTTCACTATTTATAACATTTTTTAAATTTTTATCTTTTAAATTAAAAAAAGAAATAGGAGAACTTCCTGTAGCCAAAATCAAATTTGCAAAACAAAATTCAACTTTTTTCTCATTTTCTAATATAACAGAAATTTTTTCATTGCTTTCTATTTTTGCTTTCCCTTTTACAAAGTCTATATTTTTTCCAATTAACGAATTTTCCAATCCTTTTTTTAATTTCAAAATGACAGTATTTTTATAATTTTTGAATTTTTCAAAATTAAAATTAGCTTTTTCTAAAATTTCTATTCCATATCTTTTTAAAATTTTTAATTCTTTAAATTTATTACTAGCAGAAATCATAGTTTTTGTAGGAATACAGCCTCTATTTAAACAAACTCCTCCTAATTCATTCTCATCTATCAAACAAATTTTTAAAGAACTATCTAAATTTGATAATTTTAATGCAATATCATGACCTGCAGGACCACTACCTAAAATTATAAAATCATATTGTATATTATTTCCTATCTGCATATTTTCCCTTTTTTTTTAATATATTTTATATTATACAACAAAAAAATAAAATCATTAATAAAAAAATCCGTTTACATTAAAATAAACATTTAACATAAACGGATTCATATTTATATATTTATTAAAAAAATAATTTTTAAGGAATTTCTATTTCATTAAATATATTTTTTATAATATCTTCTGATGTTAACCCTTCTGCCTCAGCCTCATAACTAACTATAACTCTATGCCTCAAAACATCCAAACCAATAGCTTTTATATCTTCTGGAGTAACAAAACCTCTACCACAAATAAAAGCAAAGGCTTTTGCTGCCTTTATTAAACTAATTGTAGCTCTAGGAGATGCTCCATAGCTAATCATGCTCTTTAAATTCTCTAAATTATATTTCTCTGGTTTTCTTGTAGCAAAAATTATATTTAAAACATACTGTTCAATCTTTTCATCAACATAAATTTCATCTACTATACTTCTTAATCTTTTTATTTCATTTGGATCTAAAATTTCATTAGCTTTTTCTATTTCACCCTTTGTTTTACTTCTCAAAATTTCAAGTTCTTCTTGTTCTGTAGGATATGTAATTTTAAGTTTTAGCATAAATCTATCTACTTGTGCTTCAGGCAATGGATATGTTCCTTCTTGTTCAACTGGATTTTGTGTAGCAAGAACCAAAAATGGATATCCAAGAAAAAATGTATCATCTCCAATAGTAACTTGTTTTTCTTGCATAGCTTCTAAAAGAGCACTCTGAACTTTCGCAGGAGATCTATTTATCTCATCTGCTAAAATTATATTTGAAAATATAGGACCTTTTTTAACTTGAAATTCAGATTTTTGAATATTATAAATCATTGTTCCTATCAAATCTGCAGGTAATAAATCAGGAGTAAATTGTATTCTTTTAAAGTCTGATTTTATTATTTCTGATAGAGTTTTTACCGCCAGTGTTTTTGCAAGACCAGGAACTCCTTCTATTAAAATATGTCCATCAGCCAAAATGCCTATTAGCAGTCTTTCTAATAAATATCTCTGCCCAATTATAACTTTATTAAATTCTGCAAATACTCTTCGAACAAAATCTCCCTCTGCTTTAACTTTTTCATTTATTATTTTTATATCTTGATACATAACTCAAATCTCCTTTTAAAGTTGATTCTAATTATCTTAATATTATTCAAATTTACAGTGAGCACAATCTTTATTTTTGTCCTCAATATTAAAACCAAAATCTTTTAAAAACACTGTCAAATTTTCTTTTAATTTTATTTTATTTAAATAGTTTATCCATTCATAATCTATTATTTTATCAAAACTTGAAACATAACAAAAATTTTCTATTTTAAAAATATCAAAATCTTTAATATTTACAATATTATAAAATTTTAAATCATGATCTTTAGCAAAAGCTTCACTCCAATCATTAAATAAATTTATTATTTTCAAATCTAATGAACAATATTCTAATAACTTTGTTGATGTTTGTAAATTGTAAGGATATTTATTAGGAATCCAGTTAATTCCATAAACAGCTCTAGAAGCAAAAATTGGAATTGTATTATAATTCAAAAAACCTTTAAATTCAATATTTTCATATTTACAAAACTTTTTAAAAATTTCATTATCATACTTACCAATCAACAAAATTTTATATTTTTTAAATTTTTCTTTAGTAAAAAGGATCAATAGCTTATCTATTTCTCTTTCATAACTTATGTCTCCAACATAAACAAAATCATAGTCTTTTTTTAATTTAATATTATTATATTGAAAAAAAGAGTTCAAAATTCCCATATCTCTATAAATAAAATTAACATTATCCTGAAAATTAAACTCTTTATTTATTTTTTCGTTCAAAAATATTCTTAAATTTGGCTTTATATTAAATTTTTTTTTGATAAAATTTTTAAATTTTGCAAACTTCCCTGTAGATAGAGAAGGATATTCATGTATTAAAAATGGTATTTTTAAATTTTTATCTTCATTTTTTTTTATTTTTCTAAGAGACAATATTTGCTTAGCAATATTATCATAAAAAAAATCTGTCCCCATAAAGTGCCAAATTATATCATAATCTAAAATATTTATATTTTTCGTAGAGTCTTTTGAAGAAATATCCAAAATATTTATTTTTGCAAAATTCCAAAAATATTTTTTATAAATTTCTATTTCTGGCAAATTAGCTTTATTGCTTTTTATTATTAAAATTTTGAACATTTTATCCCGATTTATATAACTTATATTGATATAAAAGTTCCATCTTTATAAAATTTACTTTTAAAATTTTCTTCTAATATTCCTGGTTGAACTATACAATTTCTGCCTATCTTTATTCCTTCAGGTAAAATAGCCTTTTTTCCAATAACAGTTAACCCACTAAATAAATGTGTAGGATAAACTTCGTTTTTAGATCCCGGCAAATCTCCAAATCCTATTGTAGAATTTTTTCCTATCAATACTTCTTTATCTACAATACATCTATCTAATTTAGATCCTTCTTTTATAATAGAGCTATGAAAAACTATACTATCTTTTATAACAGCACCTTTTTCTACAACAACCCCTGGAGATAAAATACTATTTTCTACGACACCATTAATAATACATCCTTCAGAAATAAGAGACTTTTTTATATTAGAATCTTTTCCTACATATAAAGAATTTCTATCTGCAGTTATCATTCTATTAAAGTTAGTCGTCACTTTCCAATTATCAAAATCCAAGTTACTATCATCAGAAATCAAATCCATACTAGTTTCCCAATATGAATCGATAGTTCCAACATCTCTCCAATAACCATTAAATCTATATATATATATTTCTTTGTCTAATATGCTTGGTAAAATATCTCTACCAAAATCATGTGTTGAATTTTCATTTAACGCATCTTTTTTTAATTCTTCTATTAAAACATCTTTATCAAAAAGATATATACCTAAAGAAACTAAATTGCTTTTTGGGTTTTTCGGTTTTTCTTCAAAATCTATAACTCTATCATTTTTATCTACAATAATAGTCCCAAATCTAGAAGCATCTTTTATAGGAACTTCCATAGAAACAATAGTTACTACAGATCCTTTTTCTTTATGAAATTTTATTAATTCTGAATAATCCATATTATAAATATGATCCCCAGATAAAATCAAAACTTTATCTATTTGTTCAAATTTATTTATATGGCTAATATTTTGATAAATAGCATCTGCTGTGCCTTCATACCATGATGATGCATAATTTCCAGTATAAGGAGGCAATATTACTGCACTACGATTCCTACCACAAAGACCCCAACTTTCACCATCTTGTATATGATCAATTAAAGAAGAAGATCTATATTGAGTCAATATCCCTACATTATCTATATAAGAATTCATAATATTGCTCAAAGTTATATCTATTATTCTATAAATACCCGCAAAAGGAACTGCTGGTTTAGCTCTATATGTGGCAAGAATATTTAATCTACTTCCTTGCCCTCCTGCTAAAAGCATAGCAATAGTGTTTTTCATCAAAATACCTCATAATCTTTAAATATTTATCTTTTCTATAAATAAAAAAAGAGACATTAAGTATTATCCTAATGTCTCTCTTTCATAAAAATTGACTATATTAATTATATAGCTGCTTCTTCTACTGCTGTTTCATCTGTTGTTAAAGTATCTGTACTTGTAGCTTCATCTGTAACTTCTGGCATAGCTAAAGTATCTTCTTGAACAACTGCTTCTTCTACAGGAGCAACTGGTTCTTGAGCCTTTTTACAACCAATAATAACTAATGATAATGCGAAAACCAATAACAATGAAATTTTAGTAATGTTTTTCATAAAAAATCCCCTTCTTTTTCTTTTTAATTAGTTTTTTATTTTTATTTAACACCTAATATTGGTTATAAGAATAGAACATATTTTATAAAAAAGCAAGAAATTTTTGAAAATATTTTTAATTTTAATTTGACAAATATTTTATTTAATTTAAAATCTTTTTTATTATACATATTTTTATTTTTATAGAGAGGAATATTTTGAATAAAAAGGATTGGACTGTTTTAGAAATACTTAATTGGACAACAAACTTCTTCAAAGAAAAAAATATTTCTGAACCTAAATTTGATGCAGAAATACTTTTATCTCATGCTTTAAATATAAAAAGATTAGATTTATATTTAAATTTTGATAGAATTTTAAAAATTATAGAAATAGAATTTTTTAAAGATTTAATAAAAAAAAGGATATCTAGAATTCCACTTGCATATATATTAGGTGAAAAAGAATTTATGGGATGCAAAATAAAAGTTAATGAAAATGTATTAATCCCTAGATATGAAACAGAAATTTTAGTAGAAGAAACCGTTAAAATTTTTAAAGATTTTTTTGAAAAAGATATTATGAACAATAATAATAATGTTAATTTTGTTGATATTTGTACTGGAACTGGGAATATTCCAATAAGCATTGCAAATAATTTAAAAAAATATAAAAATAATACCTTTTTTTATGGTGTTGATATATCAGATAAAGCTCTAACAATTGCTCAACAAAATATTTATAATAACTTTGTTACAGAAAATGTTCGGCTACTTCAAGGAAATCTCTTTGAACCATTAGAAAGTTTGCCTCTCAAAAATTCTATTGATATAATTACATCTAATCCTCCTTATATAAAAACTAATGAATTAAATAGTTTAGAAGAAGAAGTTAAAATGGAACCCAAATTGGCACTAGATGGAGGGGAAGACGGATTAATTTTTTATAAAAAAATAATAAATAAAGCTCCTATTTTTTTAAAAAAAGACGGTTTTATATTTTTTGAAATAGATCCAGAATTAAAAACAGATATAGTTAATTTTTTAGAAACAAACAATTTTTATGAAATAAAAATAAAAAAAGATTACCATAAACTAGATAGAATTATAATAGCAAGGAGAAAATAAGTTGGATAAATTAATAATAACAGGTCAACAAAAACTTTCTGGAGAAGTCAATATAAGTGGATCTAAAAATTCTTCATTACCAATATTATTTGCTACACTTTTAACTGATAAAGAAATAATTTTAAATAATATACCTAAATTAAGAGATATTAAAACAACTATTATGCTTTTAGAATACTTAGGGAAAAAAATTGAACAAATAGATAATAAATTAATTATAAAACAAACAAATAATATAAAAACAGAAGCTCCTTACGATTTAGTTAAACAAATGAGAGCCTCTGCTCTTGTTATAGGTCCAATATTAGCCAAATATGGTCATGTAAAAGTATCTCTCCCAGGAGGATGTGCAATTGGAAGTAGACCTATAGATATTCATCTAGATGGATTTAAAAAATTTGGAGCGAATGTAGAATTATCTGGTGGATATGTAAATATAGAAAAAAACAATAAATTATTGGGAACAACTATAATTCTTGATTATCCAAGTGTAGGTGCAACAGAAAATCTAGTTATGGGAGCTGTCCTAGCAGAAGGAAAAACTATAATAGAAAATACAGCAAAAGAACCTGAAATAGATGATTTATGTAATTTTCTAAATAAAATGGGAGCAAAAATTTCTGGAATTGGAACTAGTATTTTGATCATTGAAGGGGTTAACATAGAGGATCTCCAATCTATAGAATACAAAATTATTCCTGACAGAATAGAAGCTGGAACTTTTATGATAGCTGGAGCTATTTGTTCAGATAGCTTGATAATAAATGATATAGAACTCCCTCATATAGAATTTTTAATAAATAAAATGTCTCTAGCTGGAATCAAAATAGAAAAAATAAATAATAATTCTATAAAAGTTTTTGGCAATGATAATATAAATCCAATAAATGTTGAAACTCTACCATATCCTGGATTCCCGACAGATATGCAAGCTCAATGGACATTATTTATGAGCCAAGCAAATGGAATGAGTTTAGTATCTGAAACAGTATTTGAAAATAGATTTATGCACATCCCAGAACTACAAAGAATGGGGGCAAAATTAACTATAAAAGGAAACACTGTTTTTATAGAAGGAAAAAACAAATTAAGTGGAGCGCCTGTAATGGCAACTGATCTGAGAGCTTCTGCAGCATTAGTATTAGCAGCATTAATAGCAGAAGGGGAGACTGAAATATCAAGAATCTATCATCTTGATAGAGGATATGAAAATATAGAAAACAAGCTAACAAAACTTAATGCAAAAATAAAAAGAATAAAAGAGTAAAAAAATAATTATTTATTTTTCTTAAACATTATTTTTGTGCCTTGAATAGATAAACAAACTGCTAAAACAAATAACACCATAGAAAAAAAACATTGTATTATCCCTACTGAAAAACTTCCACCATAAATTAATTTTAAATTAGTATAAAAATTAATAGATAAAGC
>CAYQVV010000001.1:0-9864 GCA_964421155.1 uncultured Elusimicrobiaceae bacterium | reverse complement strand
AAAAACTTCCACCATAAATTAATTTTAAATTAGTATAAAAATTAATAGATAAAGCGGTAAGAGTTGTTATTAACATAAAAACCATAGGAATAAAAAGTATTTTAGATTTTTTACCTTGATTTTTTAACCAAACAGATCCTGTTAAAAGTGCTATTGCAGCTAAAAGCTGATTAGAAGCTCCAAAAAGCCCCCAAATAGTTTTATATCCAATCAATGCTAAAATTATCCCAAAAATTAAAGTTATAAATGTAGAAACATATTTATTTGTTACAATTCGTTTCCAATATACCAAATTATTTCTATCATCTTCTGCATCTATAAAAAATTCTTCTAACAAATATCTTGCAAGTCTTGCACAAGTATCCAAAGAAGTCAAAGCAAAAGAAGAAATAGCTAATGTTAAAACTGTTGATGTAACTGTTACTGGAATACCAAAAACTAAAGTAAATTGAGAAAT
Organism: uncultured Elusimicrobiaceae bacterium; assembly: GCA_964421155.1. Lineage (GTDB taxonomy): Bacteria > RUG730 > RUG730 > RUG730 > RUG730 > CAYQVV01. The sequence continues at coordinate 9,407 of CAYQVV010000001.1, read as the reverse complement.
AGCACTTGCAAAAATTTGAGTCGGAGTCCCATTCAAAATAGGAGAATCTTTTGCAAGACTTGAAACAGCTATTATTGAAATAACAGCCAATATCCCCTCTATAATCATTGCTCCAAAACCAATAAACCTTGCATCTTTTTCATTTTCAAGTTGCTTTGCTGTAGTTCCAGAAGATACAACAGAATGAAACCCTGAAATAGCACCACAAGCAACTGTTACAAAAAGCATTGGAAATAAAAATTGTCCATTTACAGAAAAACTAGTAAATGCAGGAATAACAATAATTGGATTATAAAAAATTATCCCCAAAATAGCCAAAATTATAGTGGCATAAAGCAAAAAAGATGACAAATAATCTCTAGGTTGCAATAAAATCCAAACTGGAAGAATAGAAGCTATGTAAATATAAACAAATATAATAAAAATCCAAAAACCCTTTGCAATAAATAAAGGAAATAAAAATCCAGCTAATACACATAAAATAAGTGCAATGATTCCAATTATGCTAGCAAAAAACAAATTAACTTTATTTTTATAAACAAAATATCCAAATAATATAGCTGAAAAAATAAAAAGTATTGAAGAAGTAGAAGTTGCCCCATTTTCAAAAATTTTTGTTCCATCTACTGAAAAACCATTAAAAGTAGATGCAACTATATCTGCAAATGCTGCGATTACTAAAATTAATGTAAAAAAACAAAAAATCATAAATAATTTTTTTCCTGTTTTTCCTATATTGTTTTCAATTATACTTCCTAATGACAAACCTTTATTTCTAACAGAAATTATAAGTGAAGAAAAATCTTGAACTCCTCCAAAAAATATAGTCCCAATTAAAACCCATAAAAAAACTGCCAACCATCCAAAAGGACTTGCCAAAATAGGTCCATTTATTGGTCCAGCTCCAGCTATAGAAGAAAAATGATGTCCTAATAAAACAAATTTATTTGTAGGAATATAATCTACATCATCTTTTAATGTATATGCAGGAGTTTTTCTATTAGGATCAATATCAAATTTTTTATCTAAAAAACGCCCATAAACAAAATATGAAATTATAAAAAAAACAATACTTAAAAAAAGTAAAATTAATGCACTCATAATAAAAACCTTCTTACATTATATTTTTTATAACTCTACATGGATTACCAACGGCTATTACATTTTCTGGCAAATTTTTTACAACAACACTTCCAGCTCCAACAACTGTATTATCTCCTATACTAACTCCAGGTAAAATAACACAATTCCCTCCTATCCAAACATTATTTCCTATTTTAATACTTTTTGCATATTCTAATCCTTCGTTTCTTTGTTTAACATCAATAGGATGTCCAGCAGTATACATTCCTACATTAGGAGCAATAAAAACATTATTTCCTATTACTACTTTTGCAGCATCCAAAATTACTAAATTATGATTAGAATAAAAATTTTCGCCTATTTCAATATTATATCCGTAATCACAATAAAAAGGCTGTTCAATAAGAAAATTTTCGCCTATTCTCCCAAATAAATTTTTTATAATTTTCTTTCTTATTTCTTTTTCTAAAGGATTTAATTTATTATATTCGTAAACATTTTGTTTTGCCACATCTCTTTCTTTAATTAATTCTTCATCATAATTTGCATTATACAATATTCCTAAAGTACTTTTTTCTTTCTCTGTCATAACTTCCTCCACAAAAAAAATATTTTAAAAAAAATATTTTAAATTTTACAAAAAAAAACACCCTCAACTAAAAAGTTAAGGGTGTTTTAAATTTGGTTGCGGGGGCTCGATTCGAACGAACGACCTTCGGGTTATGAGCCCGACGAGCTACCTGACTGCTCCACCCCGCGATAAATATTTAAAATAAGTTAGATTGCTTTTATGCCGGAGGCCAGACTTGAACCGGCACAGATATTGCTATCCGAGGGATTTTAAGTCCCTTGTGTCTACCAATTCCACCACTCCGGCAATCTATACTAAAATGCCGAGACCCAGAATCGAACTGGGGACGCAAGGATTTTCAGTCCTTCGCTCTACCGACTGAGCTATCTCGGCAACTAAAATATTTTTTTAAAAGAACTATTTATCTTCGGAATCTATTTTGTCATCATCATCTTCAAAAATAAAATCCTTTCCATCTTCATACATATCATTAACGGCTTTCTTTGTTTCTTTTATTTTATCTTTACTAAATTTCTTTAAATTACTAAAAACTTCATTAACTTTTTTTCTTGTATCACTACCTTTTTGAGGAGCAAATAAAAGACCCAAAATCACACCAACAAGGCTACCCAAAATAAAAAACAAAAAATTATTATTTTTTTCATTAGCCATTTAAAGCCCTTTTAGTTATTCTTTTTTTTAAATAACTTAACTACTTCTATAATACTTAAAACAGCAGAAAACATATTTCTATTTAAACTAACTGTTTCTTGAATCTTTTCAGTAAAAGAACTAGCCAAATTAGTTATTTTTAAAACAACTTCGTTTAATAATTGTACTTTTTTTATAGTGTCTTTTAAAATAAATCTTATATCTACAAGAATTAAAATCAAATATATAAAAAAAATACTAATCACTAATGTCAAAACACAAATACATATTAAAATAATTGGATCCATAAATTCTCCAATTTTTGTGTATCAAAAATTATTTTTTTAGTATAGTACAATATATTTTTTTTGTCAAACTTTTTATATTTTATTTTAATTTTTAAATTTTTATATGGAATTTTATCTCTTTGAGTTGTATAATTTTTATTTAAAATCACAAATAAGGAAGATTAAATTTATGAAAAGAAAAACTATTTTAGACATAAAAAAAATGAAAAATAATGAAAAAATTTCAGCATTAACATGTTATTCTTTTTTTAATTCAAAAATCTTTGATGAAGCAAATATAGATATATTATTGATAGGAGATTCTCTAGGGAATGTAATTTTAGGATATGAAGATACTCTAAAAGTTGAAGTTGAAGATATAATCTATCACTCTAAAATAGTATCTAGAGGCAATAAAACAAGTTTATTAGTCGCTGATATGCCATTTATGTCTTATCAATCATCAATAGAAACTGCAATAGAAAATGCTGGAAATATAATCAAATATGGAGATGTAAATGCAGTAAAAATAGAAGGTGGAATAGAAATCTCTCATCAAATAAAAGCAATAATAGATATCGGAATCCCGGTTATGGGACATCTTGGACTAAAGCCTCAATCTGTCCATATGATGGGTGGATATAAAGCACAAGCTATTTCAAAAGAAGACCAAAAAAAAATTATGAATGATGCAATAGAATTAGAAAAAATTGGAATTTTTTCTTTGGTTTTAGAATGTGTTCCTGAAGATTTTGCAAAAACAGTATCAGAAAAATTAAATATTCCTGTTATAGGAATAGGCGCTGGGAGATTTTGCGATGGACAAATTTTAGTATTTGAAGATATTATAAACTTAAATTTTAACAAAAACAAAAAAAAATTTGTAAAAATATATAAAGATATTGGAGAAGATTTAAAAAATATAGCGAAAGAATATCAAAACGATGTAAAAAAATCTATTTTCCCAAATGAAAGCAACATCATTTTGTAATAAATATTTAAGGATGGAATTGTAATGAAATACATTGATGAAAACAAAATAGAAAATCTTTTAAATTCAAAAAATTCTAATTTAAACCTAAAAGATATTTTAGATAAGTCTAAAAATTTAAAAAGGCTAAATTTAGAAGAAGTAGCATTTTTGCTTAATATTGAAAATGATGAAGAAATTAATCAAATTTTTGATGCTGCATCATTTGTAAAAAAAGCAATATATGGAGAACGAGTTGTCTTATTTGCACCTCTTTATGTTAGCAATATTTGTATAAATAGTTGTAAATATTGTTCTTTTCAATCAGACAATGAAACACTAGTAAGAAAAGCATTATCAAAAGAGGAAGTAAAAAAACAAACAGAAATTCTTTTAAAACGAGGACATAAAAGAATATTATTAGTAGCTGGGGAAGCTGGGGTTCTAGGGAAAAAACCTATAGATTATTATTTAGATTGTATAGAAGCTATTTATTCAGCAGAATATAAAGGAAATAAAATTAGAAGAGTAAATATAAATGCAGCTCCTCTAGAAATAGAAGAATTTAAGAAGTTAAAACAAGCAGGAATTGGAACATATCAAATATTCCAAGAAACTTATCATGAAAAGACTTATAATTTTATGCATACTAAAGGCCCAAAAAAAGATCCAAATAACAGAATATCTGCAATTGATAGAGCTTTTCAAGCTGGAATAGACGATGTTGGTATGGGAATTTTATTAGGACTTTATGATTATAAATTTGAAGCTTTGGCAATGCTAATGCATATAGAAGCATTGGAAAAAATTTATGGAATAGGTCCTCATACTATATCTGTCCCTAGACTGGAACCATCATTTGGAGTAAATTTTAATGAAGATAAAAAAATATATCACTTTCTTGATGACAAAAATTTCAAAAAATTAGTAGCGATTTTCAGATTAGCAGTTCCTTATACTGGATTAATTTTATCAACTAGAGAAACACCTGAAATGAGAGACAGCTTGTTAAATCTAGGAGTTTCTCAAATGAGTGCAGAATCTAGTGTAGAACCCGGTGGCTACGATGAGAAAAAAGAAAATTCTCAATTTATATTAAGTGATTCTAGACCTATGGAAAAAATATTAGAAAGCATAATTGATTATGGATATATTCCTAGTTTTTGTACAGCATGCTACAGAAGCCATAGAACTGGTAAAAATTTTATGGATATGGCAAAGCCTGGAATTATTAAAGGAAAATGTCAAATAAATTCTTTGATTACATTTAAAGAATATTTGCTTGAGTTTGGAGATGAAAACTTAAAACAAAAAGGCAATAAATTACTAAATAATGAAATAGAAAAATTAAATGATTCAGATAAAAAAATAGTTAAAGAATATTTCATAGAACTAGAATCTGGTAAAAAAGATAAATTTGTTTAAAAATTAAAGCTTTGTATAAATTTGGGCAATGCCGAAAAAAAGGCATTTAGCTGAAAAATTTATAAAAAAAATTTTCCTTTCATTTCAAGCTTTTACAAAAAATCTAAATAGATGTCTCACTTATTTAGACATGACATTTTTGTTTTTTTCTTCTTTTTCTCTTAAAATGATTTCATTGAAAGTTAAAAGCTGGGGCATTTAACTATTCAGAGAAATCTAGAGCTTTTTGCTTCTTTTTCGGGCAATGCCGAAAAAGAAAATTATTAGTCTAAGCCAATCTATAAAAATTTTTAAAATTATCCTTTATTGTCAATGAAACAAAATTTTAAATTCCACATCATTTGCTTTGAAAATCTCGGATATTTCATGTCTAGACATTTCATATCCAAAGGTGGAATGACAGGCGTCACTGCAAACTTTAGTAAAGCACTCCAGTCTAAAAAAATCTTTTTTTAATAAAAACAACTTTCTGGATTGCTTCGTTCGCTATGCTCTCTCGCAATGACTTTACCCTTTCTTTTCATATTTCACACCTTATATTTTTGTAAGTCGCTCTTTAAAAAAATTAAATTTTTTCTATTTTTTATCCGCCTTTAGAGGCATTTAGCTGAGGGAATTAATAAAAAAATCTAAATTTTTTGCGATTGATAAAAAAGTTAATGCTCCATATTCAAGACAATCTTCATCTACATTAAATTTTGGATGATGCCAATCATAAATACAATTTTTTTCAACATTTCCAGCACCTAAATAAAAATAACAACCCGGAATATATTTCAAGTATTCTGCAAAATCTTCTCCACCCATACTAGGCTCTTTTAACATTATCAAATTCTCTTTATCAAAAAAATCAGATTTTAAAATAACATCTTTCAAACTTGAAACTAAATTATCATCATTTATTAAAGCTGGGTTCATATTATTTATTTCTATTTCAAATTCTACATTTTGTACTTTACAAAATTTTTCAACAATTTGTTTTAATTGTTCGCAAATTATATCTCTAGTCTCTTTATCAAAAGATCTAATAGTTCCTTGCATTTCACACTGACTTGGAATCACATTAAAAGTCGTCCCAGCAACAAATTTGCATACACTCAAAACTGCTGGATTAACAGGATTTATATTTCTAGAAACAATACAATTTAATGATTGAACTATTTGAGAACCTAATAAAATAGAGTCTGTAGCTTTATGAGGAATTGCTCCATGTCCGCCTTTGCCTTTCAAAATTATTTTAAATTCATCAACTGAAGCCATAATTGAGCCATACTTCAAACCTATTTTAGAAACTTCTAAATCTGTTTTAACATGCAAACCAAAAATAGCTTTTACACCTTCTAATATTCCAGCTTTTACCAAAGTTTTTGAACCATTTTGTCCCTCTTCATTAGGCTGAAAAATCAATCTAATCTTGCCATTCATTTCACTTTTAATTTTGACTAATTCTTTTGCAAAACCCAAAAGTATAGCAATATGATTATCGTGTCCACAAGCATGCATTTTTCCATCAATCTTTGAAGAATAATCTAAATGCGTTTCTTCTTCTACTGGCAAAGCATCCATATCTGCTCTAAATGCTATGCAATTTTTTGAATTTTCATCTCCAATATCTGCAATAACTCCAGTTTTTATTTTTTTATACTTGATACCTAATTTTTCTAACTCATTTATTATCAATTTTTGAGTTTCAAATTCTTCAAATCCTAATTCTGGATTAGAATGAATTTTTCGCCTTATGTTAATCAGATATTCTTTTGTTTCTTCACTAATTTTAAACAATTTTTATTCTCCTAAATTTAAATTAATCTTTTGACAAAACCTTTTTCAAGCAATATTTCGTTTAAATAATCGCCTTTATCTGCTATTTTCTGTAAATCTGTTTCAGAATTACTAAAAAACACATCTGCAACATATCTTCCATAAATATCAATTTTGATAGTTTTTAATACCAAAACTTTTACATTTTTCAAAATTTCTTCTAATCCTTTGGCACTAATTTTCCCAGCTTCTGTTTTTATCTCTGGAGCATCTACTCCGTTTAATCTAATAATTTCTTTATGCAAAATTCCAAAACCTAAATCCAAAACAACATTCAATGTATCTCCATCTACAATTTTTTCTAAATATGCTTTGTAAGTGTGCATTTTTTTTGAATTTATTTCACTTTTTTTTAATAAATATTTATCTTCTTTTTTTGTAACTTCAACAATAATATCTTGCTCTTTTAAATCTGTTTCTATCTCTTTAAAAATTTTAAATCCACAATCTAAATATTTTTTGCCAGTCATATCTAATATTTTAAGTTTGTAAAAATATAAATTACCTCTTGTGGCTTTTAAGTCTTCTATTTTCAATTCATCAGAATCTTGATCACTTCCAATTTTAGAAATAGCAAGTTCTTTTTCTATTGAAATATCTACATTTCTTATCCTTTTTGATTCTTCAGTTAATATTCTTGTGTCCCAATTATTTATCTTTATTGCTTCTTCTAAATATTTCCTTTTTTCTAAATCTTTTATTTGACTCAATACTCTGTATTGCGACCAGTTTATTTTTTCATCTATTTTTTTTATTTTAGGATATGCTTCATAAAATTGCTTCATTTTATACAATACTGTTTTTTCTATTCCTAAATCTTTAGATAACCTCTTTACTGTCTCTTTCCCATATTCAACCTTTTCTTCTGATTTCAAATGTTCACTTATTAATCTCCCTATTTCCCAAGACACTTTTACTTTTTCTTTCCCTACAAATTTTTCAATACTCTCTTCACCTATTTTTATGTATTCTCTTATTTCTTTTAATAGTTTATTATATTTTTGTATTATTATTTTCACAATCTTTCCTTTTTCATACTATAAAATAAACAAAAGTCGCCACGTGGCGACTTTTTAAACTTTTTCCGTCGTGAAAAATTTCAAAATAAATTTTTTTTTAAATTTTATTTTTTCAGTAGCAAAATTTTGGCTTTTATTACATCTAAATTTTTTACATAGATTACTTATTTGCAATATTTTATTTTTTCTTATCCTTCAACAATTTTTTATTTTCCAAATCTAGATAATTTTCTTTTGAAATAACGCTTTTTTTTATCTCTTTTTCTGTTTCTTTTCTAGCATTTCCAGCTACTTTGCCACCTCTTTTTGCAACCTTTTTATTTTCATCAAAACTTTTTGGTTTTTCTGTTTGTGAAATTTCTGTTGTTACCCTTTCTCCAAGCATTGTAAAAATAAGTTCCAAATCTGTCATATTATCTCTCAAATTTACTTTTGATTTTTCTGGAATATTTTTGTATTTTTTGTATTCACTCGGTGTCATACCAAAAGTTGCTTTGCTTATTTCAGCTGTTAAAATCGCAAAATCTTGCTCGTGTTCAATGCCTCTTTCTTTCCATTCATCCGTTAAATTTTGTCTTATTGCAATTCCTCTAAGCCTTTTATCTATCCAATCTTTCGGATAACCTTTTTGTTTATACAATTCTTTCATTCTATCTTGAACCAATTCTGGATTTTCTATTTCTTGAACTCTTTCATACCCGACCTTTGCCAGCCATCGTTTGAAAGGTTCAGCCTTTGGACTTGGAATTGATTGGATTATACGAAAAATTTGCTCAATATTCCCTGCTAGTGTTTTTCTTTTTTTACCAGTATCCGTCATCATTTCTACATGGGGACAATTTGTCCCTAGGTAAAATCCTAACTCTAAGTCTCTTTTTCTTAATTTTTTTAAATAGTCAGTTGGATTAATGGAACCAGTCAATGCTTCCACAACATCAACAACAGAAAAATACCAAATTTCTTTTTCTTCATCCCAATGACGACGAACTTCTTTTTGATTAAATAAAATTATTGATTTTTCTTTTTTTATATTCATAAATGTTCCCTAAAATTATTTTGGAGAAAAAAAATAAATAATTTTTGAAAAATCACAAATATTTAAAAAATAAAAAATAAAGCCTAAAAAAAGAGTTAGATATTGAGCATGAAAAGAAAAAGAATTCTCTTTTGCTTCTTTTTCTAACTTAATAAATATTTCTTTTAATTCTTCAGAATTTTCTATTTGTAAACTTTGTTTTAATTTCAAATATTGAAAATTTTTATAGATTACTCCTAGTTCATTTTTTCTATTTTTTATGCCACACCAAAAAGAGATTCCTAGACAAATAATTGAAAGCAATAAAAAACTATTTTTCCATTCAACTGAAATATTAGAATTTACTTTAAAAATAAATCCAAAACATACAACATCAATTCCTAATAAATAATAAACAAATTTTAAGTAATATTCCGAATATTTATCATACAATTTATTAATTTCTTCTCCCATTTTCCTCTCCCAAAAATTTAATTTCTACTCTTTCCGAAAATTTTTATTCCCTACTTCCCCATACTTTCAAAAAACCGATACTGGACTGCTT